>CAZSVI010000005.1:0-24480 GCA_964610205.1 uncultured Oscillospiraceae bacterium | reverse complement strand
AATTTTATTCCGGACATACCTCTGTTTTCAATTCCACTTCTTAAAACCTCCATGCCCGGATGAATTCCACCTTAAATCAATTCTTCAATGTATTTTTTCTGTTTTTCGGTATCTGTGAAAAAATCTTCACCCAGGTTTCTTTTAAAGACACCCGGCAAGATGGCCGGCAAAACAGAGGCGGATATCAGCTGCAGCAGTTTCATCCGGATCCGTTCTTCATCCTGGCCGGGCTCCAGGGTTTTTATCCTGTAAACGAATTGTTCCATATATTCATTCAGCTGTTTAACAGAGGCCACGTCATAATCATTAAAAATAATAGGTTTGTGGAAGTGCGCACTTACTATGCTTGGATATTTTAAGGAGCCCTGCAGGATATAAAATAATATGTTCCTTAATATGGAGTTGAAATCCTGTTCATCAGTATACATTTCATTTATATCCAGAAACATATGACGCAGCGTATATTCAAGTATTTCATCAATCAGGTTCTCTTTTGTCCTGAAATAGTAATTAACTGCTGCACTGTTTACGCCTGCTGCTTTGGCAATGCTTCGTGTTGTAAGATTCTGAAGGCCTTCCTTTTCGATTAATGCTATGGTTGAAAGTAAAATTTTATCCCGGGTGGAAAGCGTATCAGGGTTCTGTGCCATATTGTGTTCGTTTATCGTCATATAATGTAAACTCCCTTACTGAAAAACCTAACCCACATGCTTAAAGTAACATAAAAAATATTATAATGTCAATCATCTTGAATAATCATCCAGCCAGTTGAACAGCTTTTCCACCGATACCGCAGGACATCCTGACTGACAATGCTGTTCTGCGGATTCCTCTTCGGTAAATAACATATAATGTTTGGGGCAATTTAACGAATCATACAGATGTTTTGCCTGACCGGCCCCCCACGATTCACCGGTTCCATCCATTATAAGCATGGTACACTCAATTTGATCCAGTATATCCTTGCAGTCGAATTCTTTCAACTTATCCAGGAAACCTGACGGTGTCTGAGCTCCAAATACCCACATGCCGTGATACATACCCCATCGTATTCCGACATCATACCTTGTAAGCTCTTTAAACTTATCATCAAACTCCTCTTTGTCTTCCTGGTATAAATTCTTCATCTTCTCGGTAAGCCAGCCCTCTATAATCCCACAGACACTGATATATCCCGGATTTACAATACATAGTTTAAGCCTTTTTTCGAATGCGGCCGCCCTGACCGCGAACCCACCGCCCATGCTTACACCCATGAGATAAACGTTTTCACCGTCAACACAGGGCATATCAAGTACATAATCAACAACCGGAGACACTACGTTTTCCCAGTCCGGCCTAAAAGGAATGTTTTGTTCACGGATTGTCAAACCTTGGCCGGGCCCTTCAAAAAGAAGACAATGATATCCTCTGCGAGCAGCTTCTTCGGCTATGTACTTTGTTGATTCTATAGGAGCGTCGAAGCCCTGGTGAACCAGCAGGACAGGCGCTTTCTCCCTTAATGTTTGCGCTTTGAAGAAATAGCCTTTTATTTTGGTATTCTCATAGGGAATCCATACCTCCGAAACCGGTGCGTTAAGAAGCTGCAAACCTTTTATAAAACAGTCGGCGCCTTTTTTATAAGTTTCAAGGATTCTAAAATCCTCAGGATTTGTATGAAGAAATAGTTCGGCTGTCAGGTAGTAGTTTGCCGCACGCAGGTATGCTTCTCCTGCACTGATTTCATGACCGCCCGCAATGTATTCATCTGCCATGGACTGTACTTTTTCAGCCTTTTTGTTCCATTCCCGGAACCAGCTCAGTTCGCTGGTATGACGGATGTTTTTTACGGCATCCAATATCTCTTCTACGTTGCCCATACGATGCCAGATTCCATCCATGGTATATTTTACTCTTGTGTCCATATACCAGTTGTCTATAAATGTGTGCTCGGTGTTATCCTGTGCCTTTTCAGGATTTTTTGCGGATTGGGGCAGAGGCTGAGGGGAATCGGTTTCCTCAGTTGCCTGTGTAGGTTGCCTGCTGTTGTTTATGGCATCGGACACAGCGATGGTTAAAAATGAGCTTAAAAGAGCAACAATAATGCATACAAGCCATGAGGGCATTCTTCTTTTTCTGGACGTCCGATCAGTTTTATTCATAAGAAATACAACTCCTTTTCCTTTTTATATTTAATATGTAAGAGATCACTAATATTGGTTTCTGGTTCTGGGCCAAAAGATCGGTTATTTTTTGGCTGCATAACTTCAATCCGGGTTTTAATGGAGCGAAGATAGAAAATCCGGTTATAATGAGTAAGCCCAAAATGATATCGGTGAATATGAAAACCGGATATATTGATTCTCCCCCAAGTATATAAGCAATCGCACCTTTTCCGACATAAATGCCGGTATGACCGGTTATAAATGTCAGAATCAAAGTAATCGCAAATGCCATAGCAAAGCAAACCAGCGACAGGATGAATATTTCCAGGTATATGACGGTAAAACATTTAATACGGCTGAAACCCATTGCCCGGAGTGTCCCGAATTCCTTCATCCGTTCAAACAGATTCATTCTAACAATGGATCGAATGCCTGCTGCTATGATCAGGAGTATAAATATCATAAATACTGCAAATAATTTTTTCAGCATATTTGCTATCCTAAGGTAGAAATCGCCGGAGTAGTGGATTGATTCTGCTCGAAGTACCGTACTATCCTGTAATAGATAGGTGTCTAGCTTTTGTGCAAACTCACCGGCTCTGCCGGGACTTTTCAGATAAATTTTCAAAGTCTGAAAATACTGTGGCTCCTGGTCATATAATTCTAAAAAATCCGGTTTGCTCATGTAAACATATATGCCGTCAAATTCCGATTGGCTTTTATATATTCCTGTTACCTGATACTCAAGTGAATTTACATATCCGCTGGCCGTATCGCTGTCCAGTGTAATCCAATCACCAATCTGTATTCCGCTCTTTTTAGAGATATCATCACTGATGCAGATGCCGTATTTCTGATCAAACGGGAGCTTCCCTGCGGTGAGAACAAGTACTTTTTTGTCCCGCAGAAAACCGGCTTCCTCTTCGGTCAGACCGACTATGATGCTGAAACTGGCATATTCACCGTTATCAAGAACACCTTCTCCTTTGAGTGTTTTAAAATATTCCAGGATTTGATTGGTATTTTGCTCCAGAAAACTATCCAGGCGTTTTATTGTATGAAGGTTCTCATGCCCTTTTTTTATGTCAAACCTGGAAAAATGCAGGCGGCTTGGGTCTGTCACATCTATATCCTTAACGTTTTCCCACACTACGGTAACATCTCCGGACAAGAAATTGCGGTATTGTGAAATGATCTGCCGGTGTATGCCGTTTCCGAGTGTAAAGCTGAATAAAAGCAAAATACAGGATAATATAAGTGTCAAGCTGATAAGAGCGGATCTTTTTTTGTTTTGAAGTACATTCCTGTAAGCGATTTTTAATATGCTTTTCAAATTATACACCTCCTAGGATGTTCGCATTGATTCTGCAGGATTGATGGAGCAAGCCTTGTACGCGGGATAGAAGGATGCGGCGCATGAGAAACCTGAAATAATAAGGATATTGCCCAATATGCTTTTTATATCTGTTTCCAGTGTAACGGTGCTTCCCATAATATAGTCAAATGCAGCAATGGGGGAGGATATTCCGAGACGGTTCAGGAAGAAAACAAATCCGGTGCACACGATCATTCCCATGAACGCCGAAAGCAGGCAAACCGACAGAATCTCACCCATAAACACTTTGATCACCTGGGCCCTGCTGAATCCGATAGCGCGGAGAGTGCCTATATCACGGTAGCGTTCAATACCGGTCATATAAACAAGGTTGAAAATGAGTATGCTGACAATGATCATAAGAAAAACCACCAGTATATTCATTAATAAAAACATAGCGTCACTTATACCCTTAAATGTCTTTCCCATATCATCCGAACCGGATATCTTCACTCCGGCTTTTTCATCCCTTTCCTCAAACGAAAGATTTGAAACCTTCAGATCATCGCTTTTGAGGACTTCGTTAACAGTCAGTTCATTGACTATGCCACGTTGATCCAATTCTGCGGACAGTGTGTACATGACAGATTTGGGACTGGCATTTTCGGGAAGAAAAAGGATGACGTCGGTTGCTTCTCCTGCTTTCATACCCGATAACTTTTTTACAGCCTCGCGGCTTGTATAGTTTGCATTGTAGCTAAATAACGACAGCATGACATAATTACCGACGCCAACTATTTTTAAGTCATTGGTTGAATTTAATCCGAATTTGTTTTTAGTCGTCACGCAAATCCGGTCACCAATCTGTAGATTCAAGCCGTTTGTCTGTTCTTCGGTAAGCAGAATTTCATCTGTTGCTTCTGGATCCAGGTAGCGTCCTTCTTTCAGAAGAAATGCATCCTTATATGCTTCCATATTCGGATCTATACCAAGCAGCATAGTTTCATATTTTGTATCTCCGGCTTTTAAGTAAGCGCTTATTCTGTCTAAATAGCGGACGGTTGCATCAGGATATTCTTTCCGCATGATTTCGGATATGGTATTTACAATAGTGGGGTTCAGTGATTCAAGCGCATCCCATCCCTGACTGTACTGCACAACCATATCCCCTTCCATGGATTGATTTGAGCGAATTTGAACATGTCCGGTTATTCCATTTGTAATCACGTTTTCAACCTTATTCTTCGCTGCTGTGATAACAGAATCCGATAGCACCATAATAAATGAAATGGAGAAAATAAAGAAACCGAGGGTCAGTGACCGCCACCATTTGACTGTAGCATTTTTAAATGAAAGTACTAACAGATTCATTCCGGATTCTCCTTCCCCAAGCCGTCTTTCATATATAAAACACGGCTTGCTTTACTGATAACTTTGGGATCATGTGTTGAAAATATAAATGTGGTAGACTCCTGAGTATTTAACCGATGCATCAGATCGATAATCTCAATGCCTGTTTGGGAATCCAGATTTGCTGTCGGTTCATCAGCCAGTACAATTTTAGGTTTTGTGACCAGAGCGCGTGCGATGGCAACACGTTGCTGCTGACCTCCGGATAATTCAAAAGGTTTTTGATTCACCTGTCTTGTCAGACCGACTTTTTCAATTATATTTTCGATTCTCAGGCGGCGTTCTTTTGCCTTGATGTCTTTCCGGATCAGCATAGGGAGTTCAATATTTTCAAAAACATTTAAGACCGAAATCAGATTAAAGGACTGAAAGATAAAACCAAGATGATTCAGTCTGGTTCTATTCAATTTTGATTGGGAGTAATTGCGGACGGGGGTATTTTCAAGCCAGACCTCGCCTTCGGTTGGGGAATCCAGACAGCCGATGATGTTGAGAAGTGTAGATTTTCCGCTTCCTGAAGGACCTGCCAGTACAAAAAACTCTCCTTCCCGGACTTCCAGATTGATTCCCTTCAAGGCGTGTACTTCCGTCTTTCCAAGAGGGTATACCTTTTTCACATTTTTCAATAATACTGAATTCAAGATACAGCACTCCTTTCGGATAAATAGTCTTATTCATGTTAACATGCAATTTAAACATGCATTTAAATCATATGATTTAAATGCATGTTTAAATTGTAGCACTACCATTATGATTTGTCAATATTTAGTTTAAAAATTCTGAAATAGGAGGGAAGAACGTCGGTAAAAAAATGGTTTTCTTAGAAGAAAACCGGGAGTTATTTAAAATATGGAGAAGGGGTATTTGAGTTGAGTATTGGCAGAGCTCCAAAGTATAAGAGTGCCTATGAAAATGAATGAAGGTCGAAGAACTGAGTTTAACCTGCTAAGATAAATCTTCTCAAGATATTGGGCAGTGGTATATCACCGAATAATCGGGGTCAGCTCAATCGTGCACGAATACCTTTTTATTTAACGGTAGTTTACCTGTAATACCATTTATCAAATATTCAACGGCATAATCAAAGACTTCCGTAAGTATTGATTATCGTATCTATTGAAGCCTCGTATTCCGAATCTCCTCTCTTAACTTTTTGCCTCAGTGCGTTATTTCTTTATTTGTCAGGGAATCTACTTTCAAATTGCTCATATCTCTCATAATTATCAGTATTTATAAAATACCAAAACCATTTATGCATTAGTGTAAATCAATCCTGTTTATACTGTTTTAGGTATTTTGTTTACAATAATATAACGAGGCAAAGATGGGCCCCCGTAAAAAAATCCTTTACTCCCGCCTCGATATAACACTGTGCTGCAATTGCAAGCAAGTGCTTCCGCTGTTATAAAAAGAAATTGAAGATTAAATAAATATCATAATATTGAAAAAGTGAGAATGGAGATCTATTCTCCATTCTCACTTTTCTGGCATTGAACTTGCTTAATTCAGATTATCGTTGATCTCGTTAAGCACAAGGTTCACCTTTTCCTGCATAGACTTAAGGAAGTTACTCCAATCCGTGTCTATATCCTTGGATTCGGCTACCATTTTGTTTATCTGATCGTTGACATCCGTTTTGAAGCTTCCATAACGGTCCATGTTTGGGGCGCTTAAAAACGAAACCTTATAATCCACAGGTATATAATAGTCCAGCTTCTCATTATAAATATTCATGATCTCTTTCCACGCATCCTTATATTCATCCTTAATTGCAGGATTTAAAATATCCAGCTCTTCCGAGGCGCAAATACATAGTAAATGCTGGATGAATGGGCTCAGCTGAGGATCTTCTGTATAGGGTGATACCAAATTCCCGTTGTCGTCTTTACTCCATTTTAAGTTGATTTTTCCGTTCTCCACACTCCAATGTTCTCCGGGCACTCCCAATACTTTGAATTTTGTGCCTTCATCTGAGAATCCCCAATCCAGTAAGCTCAGAATCCGATCCATCTTCTTATCGGACATTGTGGAACTGAATATTGTTGAAGTCCAGTAACTGGATTTTTCCGATACATATAAGCCTCTGCCGTTATTATCGGTTAATATTATTATTCCTATTGCTGTGAGCGGATCCAGCTCTGGGTTTGCCTCGGAAAAATTATTAAAATGAAAATCAAAATGTGAGGGTGTAGGGCCCTGTCCCAACATGCCTAATTTTCCGGAATAAAACAATTTGTCTGCGTCATCTACCTTGTAGGTATAAAAGTCTTTTGGTATGATGCCTTCGTCATAAAGCTTCCTGCAGTATTTTATTCCGTCCAGAGTGCCCGGAAGCCCACGTGTCCATACATATCCGCTGTCTTTTTTGATATATCCCGTTGCAGCCATTTCCGGATTGAAATATCCCACCATGTCCGATAATATATCTGACTGGCCTCCATTAGCTCTCGCATATCCAACAGTTCTGCCTTTACCATTTTCGCCCGGATCCTCTTCGATAAACTTTTTTGCAAGGCTTTCGAATTCATCAAGAGTCATGGTATCCACAAAATCTTTCTTAACGCCTACCTTTTCGGCCCAATCCCTCCGGATATAAGTTACATAGGTAAGGTTCATATTATTTTCGTTGTATTCCGCGCTGGATTCCTTCATATGCGGCATAAAGTACAGCTTGTCGTTAATCTTTATGCTCTCGAACAAATTGCTGTATGTCTGAGCTAACCTGGTTAAATTGGAGTATGTGTCAAACGACGGTATTTCTTTAATTGAACTGCTTTTCGCGAAGGTGGAAATGTCCGTAAAAGGAAAATCCGCCCATATCATATCCGGAGCGCCGCCTGAAGCCAGCCATAGTTTTACTTTTTCCATATAATTGTCCCAGCCTATTTGGATCATTTCTATGTCGATATTAAATTTTTTACTGATATGGCTGTATACTTTGCTTTCCATGTTATCAATAGGGTTATAAGTCGCAAATGAAATCTGAAGCTTATCAGCAAATGGATCTTCCTTTTGCTGTACCTGATCGTTGTTTGTAACACCTGTGGTTGAGGAACTCTGCTGCTGCGCGCTGCCATCGACTTTACCGGCGCATCCAGCGATCGTAAATAACATACAAACCGACAGGACCAGTGAAATTAACAGCTTACTTTTTGTACTCATAGGTATGAATCCTCCTTTATTTTGAAAACTGTCTCGAAAACACTGTGTGTATCCGAGGCTATTGCTATGAGGCATAATGTGCACCTCATGCCTCAAATTGCCAAAAAACATGCGATCGGCAGTTATGCTTTAATGGAGCCGATCATTATTCCTTTAACAAAATACTTCTGCGCAAATGGGTAAAAAAGGAGTACCGGGAGTGTTACCACTGTAAGGCATGCCATTTTAACGCCTTCTTCATTGACATTTCTTTTTACAATGACATCATGTGGAATTTTGGCGCTTTCCAAGGTTGACAGCATGTTTTTTAATATGATTTGAAGCGTCATCTTCTCCCTCGAAGAAATAAAAAGCATGGGGCCAAACCAGTCATTCCACTTTCCGACGCTTACAAATAAAGCTACTGTTGCTAATATTGGCATGCACAGAGGAAGTATTATATTCCACATTATTACAATATCGTTTGCACCGTCAATTTCGGCCGATTCATTTATGCTTCTGGGGAGAGACTGAATATAGTTTTTGATCAGGAGCATATTGAAAGTACTGAGGGATCCCGGAATAATCAGTGCCATTAAGCTGTTATACATACCCAGGGATTTTATCAGCATATAATACGGAACCAGTCCGCCGCCAAAAAACATTGTAAAAATAATGAGATTGAAAATTATATTCCTTCCGGGAAAGATGGGCTTTGAAAGGCCATATGCAATAGAGGTCGTCAGGAACATACTGATAATAAGTCCGAATGCTACGACGATGATTGAATTTTTTAATCCTGTCAGTATGATTGGGGTTTTGAATAACAGCTCATATGAATTCAATGTAAAATTCTTTGGATATAGTATAAAGCTGTTTCTTAGATATACGCTCTTTGGCACAAGGGAAACCATGACCGCCGAGTAAAAAGGCAATACAATGATCACTGCCCAACAACTTAAAAAAACAGTCAGAAATACATCAAACGCTTTTATTCTTTTTCCCGACATAAAAAACACCTCCCAATTAAACTAAAAAATACGGTGTTCTCCAAACTTGCTGGAAAAGTGATTCGCCAGTAAAATCAAAAACAAATTGATCACCGACTGAAACAGCCCGGCAGCCGTACTGAAAGCAAAATCACCCGATCCTGCTCCTTGAAAGGTTATTCGGTATATGTAAGTCGGTATGACATCAGCCACTTCATATACAACTGAGTTGTACAGGTTGAAAATCTGATCAAAATTAGCATTCAGCACATTCCCGACTGAAAGAATGAATAGCAGTGCAATGGTTGGGTTTATTCCCGGAAGAGTTATGTGCCATATCTTTTGCCAGCGGTTAGCACCGTCAATAACAGACGCTTCATACAATTCTTCATTTATACTGGCTATTGCTGCCAGATAAATAATAGAATCCCATCCTGATTCCTTCATTATATCTGTAAACAGAAGCAATGGCCTGAATAAAACCCTGTTTCCCAGAAAAGCGACCGTGTCCATTCCCATGGACAGCCTTATGCTATTAATGGGACCTGTTGAATTCAGTAAATTAAAAACTATTCCTGAAATAATGACCCAGGACAGAAAATGAGGGAATGTGTAGGCAGTTTGCAAGACTCTTTTGTATCTTCCGCTTTTCATTTCATTAATTAAAATAGCCAGAATAATTGGCGCCGGAAAAACAAAGGTAAGCTTCAGCAGGCTTATGATTATAGTATTAAAAAAAGCCCTCCAATACATATGATCTATAAATAGAAGTTTAAAATTTTCCACACCTATCCATGGACTTTTCCATATTCCCTTACCGAAATCAAACGTTTTGAAAGCAATTTGAATTCCATACATCGGGCCATAGCAGAAAACCATATAATATAATATTCCCGGAAGGATAAGGAGATAAATATATCTGTTTTTGAAAACTTGTTTTTTTATGATTTCCATAGATCCTTTCCCTTCAGTTGAATGAATGTTATTAACCACCGTAGCATAAATATAGCAAAATGAAGTGCTTAAATAAATGAAAAATTTTTAGATGATATTAAAAAAAATTTGGAATATAGACAGAGAAGCGTGCTCAATCACCGATATCCGGTAATTGAATACTAACGGTGGTTCCTTCATTCACCCGGCTTTCAATACTTATGCCATATGCTTTCCCATAGTGGAGCTTGATTCTTTTGTCAATATTTACTAGCCCTATAGATCCCTTATGGGCTATATCAAGCATATCATTTTCATCTGAGCACTTCAGGTAATGCTTAAGTTTTTTCAGGTTTTCCTCTTCAATTCCGATGCCGTTATCACTGACTTCGATGCAAATAGTACCATTCCGGTTATACATATGTAAAGCTAATAATCCGCCTTCCGCCTTATACTGCAGACCATGCGAAACTGCATTCTCAATAATGGGCTGGATAATCATTTTTTTTATATTCTTACCCAGTATTGTTTTCTCAACGTTGAGTTCAAAGCTATATCGGTTATCGAAGCGGATTGAAATAATCAGTAGGTAATTTCTTATACACTCCAGTTCATCGGCTACCCTGACATCATCCTGACCCTTTATCGAATAACGGAAAATACTCGCCAGAGCATTTGTGATGGACTCAATTTCCATAATATCGTTTTCCGCCGCAATACTCCTGATGCATTCAAGCGTATTATAAAGGAAATGAGGGTTTATCTGGCTTTGTAATGCAGTAAGTTCAGCATGCTTCCTGGCAATTTCAGTTTGATATATTCGTTTTTCGTTATTAAATGCCTTTTTTGCCATATCTGCCATGCTGTCAAGCATTTTGTTAAAATAGCGAGACAGCACACCGATCTCATTGTTGCAGGACGTATTAATACGACTTTCAAAGCCATTGATCTCAATAGTATTAATACTGTGAATCAGGTCTTTTATAGGCACGGCGATGCTCTTTATTATGATTAATCCAATAATGAAAAGAAACGGTATTAAAATCAAGTTTATGATTATACTGAGCTTCTGAATGAATTCAATATCCTTCATGAGGTAATTATAAGGAACCATATTGATTACGGTCCAGCCGGTCGTGCTAATTAAACTGCCCTGTATGAAAAATTTGTTTCCCATTATTGATATTTCCTTAGAATCCTCCATTTTAACATTTGATAAATCCAAGGTACCCAAAAGAGCAATTGCATCAGGATCGTATTGGGAATTAGTAGAAAAAACAGTATTATCCGCATCTAAAATACCAAGAAAATTTTCTGTAGAGTATATATCACCTAAATTGTCATTAACCCTGTCAAGACTGCAAAACACAACACAATCGCCAATCTTTTCCCCAATGGGTGCAAAGCTGTATATGGATATAATAGGCAGCGTATATGCAAAAAAACACCTGTTTTTTTTCCTATAATACAGCAGGTTGGAAAATTCACCTTCTTGTATATCCTGTAAAAATTTGTCGTCAATTTCACCAAGGTAAAAACTTATATCCTTGTCGGAAGAAATAGAACTGATTTCCTGTCGTTTGGAATTGATCAGTATTATTTGAGCTATATTGTTGTTGGTTGAGGAAAGCATATCAATCATCTCTCTAACAACCATACTTTTTTCGAATTTTCCATTTTGGTCGGTAACAAGATATTCCTGAACTGTGCTGCTGTATGCAACTGTATTTGCAACCTGTACTACATCCTGAGCAATCATCTCCACCATGTTTTTTATCTGGTATATCATATCCTTGGCGTACAGCTCTGCTCTCTTTTTGACATTTGCCTGAAACTGACAAAAATATAGTATTTGCCCGACTATGTTTACAAATATAAAAAGCCCAATCAGGAGAAATAACTGGTTGCGTATCTTAACATTCCTCAAATTAAACATTTGCTCACCCTTAACATTTCCGCATATAGCGCGAATGTAATATTTATGATGACGCTTTATACTGATTCGGTGTCATATTATAGTATTTTTTAAAAACCTTATTAAAATAATAATAATCATTAAAACCTACCATGCTATGAATTTCTGTCAGGTTAACCCTGCCTTTCTTAATCAGATCCGCAGCCTTTTTCATTCTTAAATCGGTTAAGTATTCCAGGAAGTTACTTCCTGTATTCTTTTTGAAAAGGGTGCATGTGTATGAATAGTTGAGAAAAAATTTGTCGGCTACGTCTCTTAGAGTAATATCTTCACAGAAAGTGTCGTTAACATAATCCAGCAGCTTAGTAAAATTATCATCCCTAATACCTTCATTTCCATCTTCATTTTCACCAATCAATAAATTTACAACCTCTTTTAAAAAGCATGTAAAACGGTCTATACTTTCAAAATTAAGAGATACCTGCTCGGGCTGCATATATGGTATGCCAATACTGCTTAATCTATCTGAATTATTGAAATTTATATATGAGATAACGGTATTATATATAAAACATAGATTATCCAGATACAGATTTTTGTCGATACACACCTTAGGCGTTATATCTATCATTTCAACCAGACTATTCTGATCTCCTGCATTAATAACATCTATTATCCGCTCTATTATGCAGTTTATTTCCGAACGGTCCGTTTTGGAGTAATAGCCGATATTTGCCTGCCTGTAAAAAACACTTGATAAAAATACAGTATTTGCTTCTTTTAAAAGTCTGCTCATATCAGAAGGTTCCAATCCTGATGTACTTATTCCGGCAATATAGTCAGGGTAGTCACAGACTAATTTACCGTACAACTCTTCATCAGCGTTAAAATTTATTAAATAGAAGTATTTGTCATGTCCAATATCAATACTGAAAATGTCTGTATCCGGTATATTTTTTTTAAAAAGCAGGTGAAATAAATTCTTATTATCAATTGCGCATAAGTATTTGTTTTTTGTACACATAAAACCTATTTTATGAAGCAACTCCATATAGTCCATATTATAGGATATACTGTAATAAATCTCTCTTTTAAAGGAAGTATATTTTCTTTTGAGATGAATCTCTAATTTTTTTAAAATATCATTTGCCTCTTTTCTGTTTAGAGGCTTCAAGAGATATCCAAAGGCTCCAAATTCAATAGATTCCCGGGCATAGACGAAATCAGAAAAGCCGCTGATGACAATAAACTCAACATCTAGCTCAGCCTCCCGGACTTTTTTCATTAGTTCTATCCCGCTCATAATCGGCATGCAGATATCCGTGAAGACAGCATGGGGTTTATGCTTGCAAATGATCTCATATGCAACAGCTGGATTCGATACCTCACCAATAACCTCAAAATCATGCTCTTCCCACTCAAACGTTTTTCTGATTCCTTTAAGAATTCTTGGCTCATCATCCACAATGAGTACCCGATACATACTTATTCACTTCTTTCGTAATGTACAATTAAAAAATCGGTTAAACGCCATCTGTTGAGAATAGGAAACAGCTTGAAATTTTCTGTTTGCTATTGTCATTATATACACCATATTTCTTCCAGTCAATACCGTATATTCAGAGGACTTGTCCTATCCGTGGAATTGATATCGGGGTTAAAGCGGCAGTGAACTCGTTCAGCTAAAGCTGAACATCGGAACTTCGGTGGGGGACTCTACCCTGAACTCTACCCCCACCGAAGCGGGGACAAGGAATCCTTTATAGAAATGGGGGTCTTAGAAATTTGATAAACAGGGGATTGTTCTGTTAATCGGAGAACTATCCCCTGTTTGACTCTATCTGTGCAGCCTTCTGTTTCAAGAGCGCATAATTTTATCAGGCTGCTTGATTTTGTATTTTGGCTTCCCACTTGTTTTATCATAGGCAATAACTATTTGTCCGTATGGAGTGGGTATTTTCCCTTCTGCTTTCCCCAAAAAAGAGTTGACCGGATTTGCCTTGAATAATTTGAACCCCGGTTCAACAGGCTTAATCCCCAGAATATACGCGTGGTAGAAATATACAGGTATTGCTGACCAACCGTGGCAAAGACTGCCTGCTCCTAAAAAATCTTCCGCACCCTTTTCGGTTTCCCAAAAGCTTGTAGCACCGCTGAACAGCATATTGCCCCATATCCTGGCTAATTCCTCAAAAACAATATCTGCATATGTCTCAGGATCTTCAAGCAATGCTTCATATTTATAAATACTATAACTCAGTGTTGTTTTTATCATGCCGTTATTTGCATCTGCAAGCTTTTGTCTTAAAATTGAACGGATATTTTCTTCGCAAGCTTTAACGCATACTGCCAAAGCCTGGGTAAGTTCGGCAAAATGAGCTTGATTATCTATACCGCAATACGTTCTGTATGCATTCATCCCTTCATCCCAGAATTTAATATGAAAGGTTTTCTTAATTTTACCCGACAATTCTTTATACTTTAATGAATGATCCTTATACCCACAGCTTTCTTCCAGGAATGCGGCAGCATCCAGAGCCATGCAGAAGAATAAATTCAGGGGTGCGTCAAACCTGGTAAATCGATTGCCTTCAGTATTGCAAGAAATTTTGCCGTCAAGTCCCTCAGACCAGTCATAAAAGTTCCAGTACCTTTTGCCTGCAGGAGTTGTCAGAAGACCTTCAGACATATTCATTGAATGTTTATCCAGAATTTTTTCAACTTTGGGCAACAGGGCTTCAACTGCATCTTTTCTACCGCTGTATAGTAAGTAGTCAGCTATTTCCCTGACCCATATAAAACTGAACGCAGGGATAGTGACATTAATTTTTGCAGGCGCACAAAGCTCCAGATATCCGTCATCATTTAGTCCCTGGCCTAATAAATCAATCGCTCCCTTTGGAAGATCATATTCCCCGAAGCAATAGTATCCGCAAAGCGCCTGGTTTCTTGAATCCATACTGTAAAGTGCCTGTTCCCTCCATGGAGTGTCTTCATAGTGTTCATGCATGCAAAGATGCAACGTTCTTACCGCTATATCGTATATTTTATTATACAGGTTATCTGTGCATCTGAAGGCGCCTTTCTCCTGAACCGGATATTCACAGGGCCGTAGCCCGCAATAGTAAAGTTTAAATCCATCCTCTATATTACTTACATGCAATTCGATATACCGTCCGGCAATCCGCCTGAAATAATGAATAAAATTCTGCCTGCCCTCACTGCAGATATATCTGTCTGTAAAGTTCCTGCCTCCTACTGCCGCTCTCACTCTCATATCATTGACATGTTCTCCGTATGCAATATCTACGACCGTACCTTTCCCGGTTTCAATGTCTAATTCTAAAAACCCTGCTTCTTCTCTTCCTAAATCAACAATGATGTAAAAACCGGTGTATGGCTTTATACATGAAGCATCCAATTTTATACCCGATGCATCCGAAAGCCTGTTTGAATAACAATCAATGAATATCTCACTGCTTAAACGCGGAGAAAGGAAATCAGTCTGAACCATTTGTGCGGCAGTCAGTTTCCGGTCTGCTTCCCGGATAAAAACGCCCTGAGTTAAAATACAAGTATTTATTTTCTCTTTTATTTCTGTCTTTTTTACAGGCCTTTTGGTGTAATCGTCATTTTGTGAAATAGTATTGTTTAAGCTCTTCACAATGGCGGATATCCAGGAGTTATCCTGAAAATAAGCTTCCGATAACCAGCCGTCATATAACGCAGCATTGTACTCATAGGTAAACGATAGCTGAGGGCTGACCTTAGGAGCCGGACCGCAGGCGTATACGGCTGATTTCCTGCAAAATGTACGGCTGTCGCTAGGTATTACAGTATTTCCTGTTTTTAATGCATATATTAGTCCCGAATCTCCCTTAATATACTGTGAGCTGTCCGCACCCTGGTAATATACTGTGATGCATATTATATTTTTGCCGGGTTTAAGCATTTTACTTACAGGTAAAATATCATAAACCTTACTATCAGGGTAGTCGTCATATTGTCCGCAGTTTACGAAAACTCCGTTTATCCAGACAGCATAATCCGAATCAACCGATATGTAAAGCGTTGCATCTTCCGCCGGAAATCCTTCAATACTGAATTCCCTTCTGAATTCCACATATTGATTCATCTCTGTATTATTCAGCTCATTACAAATCCATAATGCTTTAAATTTTTTTAAAAAATCCATAATCCGTTTCCAATCCTTTTCTGAATAATTTTAGTAACCTGATTACAATGACGTATGAAATGAATATCGGCTTGTAACAAATTCTATTATAGGATAATATGCATTCATGATTTTTAATATTTAAAAAATACAGCAAGGCAGCAAACTGCTATAAAGTTTGCACCTTGCTGTATAAACGTAAAAATCGGTTAGCTTAACTCAATTAATTTTTGCCTGCCAGGTATGCATCAAGCTGCTTCTGGCATTCCTTCTGTATCTTGCGGATTCCGTTTGCTTCAAATTTTTCTATTGCCTCAGGTATTTTTACGGCAGGATCAATAAGACCCCGTTTAAGATTCCCATAGTACTCTGAATATACGTTTTGACAAGCGGCTACTTCCGTCTTTACAGGCTCGCTGTCAAAACTGAAGCCCAGATTATTCATTACTAAAGCATTTTTGTTAAAATTCAATAAGCTGTTCAATTTATCGGGATCTTCACCTTTAAAGATATAATTAAGGAAAACATTGCCCATCGCCCAGCACATATTTGGATTATACCCGGATTTCGCACCGTTCTCTGTCTCGGGAGCAAAGTCTATTATATTGTCGGATACTTTAACATAATGCTTATTTTCAATGCCGAAATCAATCAGATTATTCAGATACTTATCGGTATTAAAAAGTTCAAGGAACATCATGGTTCTTTCGGGATTTTTGGAATTCACGGGGATGGCTACCATTGAACCGTCAAGCTCACCGTTTGTCATTATTGTAGGCGTAGTCTGAACCTGGATCCACTCATTTTTATATGACTTGGATATTTCCGCATCCTTACCTGGCTTAAGTCCCTGAGTGATAGCAAAAACCTTTGAGTTTTTCATCATATCTTCCTGAGTCACACCCACATCTTTGCTTATATATCCTGCATTTGCCCACTTGTATGCTGTCTCGCATATGTCTTTGAATTCTGGTGTTTCAAAGTAAAATACCGCGGTGGTGTCCCGGTTGTCCGGATATAAAGCGATTGTGTCGCACAAGTGATTCCATTCCATTGGCAGATCGTTTCCACAGGGAACTATATCGGGCTCATTCTCCTTGATCACCTGCAGCATAGGTTCAATATCCTTATATGTCTTGATTGCAGTGAGGTCAAAATTATACTTGTCTACAAGTGATTTCAATAAAAGGTATCCTTGGGCTCTGGCCATTTCCTTATAGGCAGGTATAGCATAATTAAAGCCTTTAATTCGTGTAGCGCTCAGAATATCCTCTCCCAGAAGTTCTTTTGTCCTGGGGGCATATTGGGTCATCAGGTCGTTCAACGGCAAGAATACACCTTTCGCTACATTTGGCCTGTATTTATTGAACCAGCCGCATGTAAAGCAAATATCAAAGGACTCGCCTGCCATGAGCATTGTCGGGATCTTGGCGTCATAATCGCTCCAGTTGAGGTAATTCAGCTTAAGCGTAGCGTTGATCTTATCCTTGAGATATTTGTTAACTTCTTCTTCAACAAGCGGAGTATCCTGCTGCGGATCTGCAACCGTATACCAGTTTATTTCATATATCTCCAGTTGAGTTTTTCCTGTTGGTTCTCCGTTTGAAACTGCCGCAGTGTTTGCAGCTGCTGTAGGCGCACCTGAATTGTTTGTTGCACAGCCTCCTAAAACTACGAGAAATAACAATGCTGTAACTATGATACATAGAATCCCGTTGAGCTTTTTCATAAAAATATCCTCCTCTAAAATGGATTTTGGGAATAAAAATCTTTCATGCTGTATTTATATAAAGGACCGGTCTTTATATATCATGAAACAGTCAACCCTTTACTGCTCCGATGGTAAGCCCGTGTACAAAATATTTTTGTACAAATGGGAATGCAAATATTATTGGACCTATCGTAAGAAGACATAATGCCATACGGCTTGATTCACTGGGCATATTGGCTAATGTGATTGTGGTTGCCCCTCCGCTTGCATTCTGCAATCTTTTATATATATCCATTTCTTTCTGAATTTTCTGAAGCAAATACTGAAGATTGACATACTTGGGATCGGTTGTTAATATAAGCGGGTTCCACCAGTCGTTCCAGTAGGCCAGGGAGGTAAATAGCCCGATTGTTGCAAGCATGGGTGTGGATAAAGGAATGATTATGCTGATGAATGTTCTGAAATCACCTGCTCCCTCGACTTTGGAATATTCGACTAAACCGTCAGGTATACTTGTTACAAAGTAAGCGCGCATCATCAGAATGTATGTCGCACTAACCAGCAACGGAACAATAAGAGCAAAATACGTATTTCTAATATGCAGTACCCTTACGCAGACTATATACCAGGGAACAAGGCCTCCGTTGAACAGCAGTGTAAAAAAGATAAAAAAGGAAAATGCGTTTCTGTATTTGAAAGTTTTAAGCGATAAAGGATAAGCAATCATAGAAATAATTACCAGTGAAAGAAAGGTTCCGATTAATGTAACAGTAATTGTCAATATATATGCCCTTATGAGTACGGTTGATTCATTCAGAACATACTGGTATGCATAGAAGCTGATTTTATCAGGTATAAATCTGTAGCCGTTTTTAGCAAGCATCTTTTCATCTGTAATTGAAATCATTATTACAAGAAGAAAAGGTAATATGCATGTACCGGTAAAAATAGTGAATAAGGTATTCAATAATACATTGGATAATCTTGATATTGCATTCATGCCTTTATCCGTCATATTTTTCACTCCTGAAAAGCATTTTTTCACTCGTTTGTTCAAAATAAGGATTTACTGCTGTCAACTTTTCTTACGGCCAGATTGGCCGCAAGTACAAGCACAAAACCAACAATTGCCTGGTAAAACCCCGCTGCCGCTGCCATTCCGATGTCACCTGTTTTTGTCAAAGATCTGTATACATAAGTGTCCAAAACATTTGTAACACTGTATAAAGTGCCTGTATCAAGAGGAACCTGGTAAAAAAGCCCGAAATCAGAACGGAATATGTTTCCGGTTGCAAGCAGTACCAGAATGCACATCATTGTACTCATAAGGGGGATTGTAATTTTTGTTATCTGCTGCCACTTTGTTGCTCCATCTACTATTGCAGATTCATAATATTCTTTCTCTATGCTTGTTAGTCCAGCCATATATATTACACTATTGTATCCCAGATACTTCCATAAATGACAGAATACAATAATGAAAGGCCAATACTTTGGTTCTATATACCAATTGATTGCATTAATGCCAAATAGTTTCAATATACCGACGTTGATAAAACCTTTTTCAATGCTTAAAAAGGAAAAAAGCAAATAACTTGCAACAACCCATGATAGAAAATACGGCAGAAACATGCAACTGTGATAGAATTTCGAAAGTCGTTTGCTATACAGTTCATTAAGAGATATTGCAATGAATAGAGAAGTTAAATTGCCGGCTGCTATAAAGAATAAATTATAAAAAACTGTATTGCGTGTAATTATAAAGGCATCACTGCTTCGGAAAAGATATTCGAAGTTTTTAAACCCGACCCACTCGCTTCCGAAGAAACCTTTAGTAAAATTAAAATTTTCAAACGCCAGGACTATTCCGAACATTGGCAGGTAACACAACAATATGATTAACAACACTGCGGGAAGCGTCATTAAGAACAAGGTCTTGTTTTTTATTAGTTCTTTAAAAATATATGGAAATCTGTCAGTATGAGTTGTATGACCTACTAATGTTTTTTGTTTCATATCTTATCCCTTTCTTAAAATGTTGCCTGTAATAATTATAACAGTTTATAGAATACTTGAAATAAAGCTATCTATAGAAAGGTATAAAATTCTACACATTTTTAATTGAAAAGAGAAAGATATTCTCATCTTCGTGCTGCCTTGCTTATGATAGTGGAAGCGAAACGGCGGTAAATAAATGCTTAAGTATAATCTGAATGTAGGTTTGGTTGAACAAAACACTAGAGAATAATGGATTTAACATGTAAAAAATTATACCTTTATGTTTAGCTGCTTGCCAGCGAACGGTATTTCATGGGATGAACGCCGGTTTGTTTTTTGAAAACGGTGCTGAAATAATGGGGATTTTCATAACCTACCAATTCGGCTATTTCCTGTACTTTTAAATCGGTAGTCATTAGCAGTTCCTTTGCCTTCATCATCCGGATCCCGGTTATGTATTCAGTAATTGTCATGTTAGTTTCTCTTTTGAATATTAAACTCACATAATTGGGAGTGAGATAAATCTCTTCAGAAATCCCGGATATGCTGATGTCTTCCATATACCTTTCGTTTATTATTCCTTTTATTTTGTTTATATTGTCTTCACTCTTCTTTTTATATTTTCCGGCAATATGATTTGTAATTTTCAAAAGTATGGAAAGCATGTATTTTTTCAGTTCCGACAAATTATCCTTGCATAATATGTTATCAAGAATTTGTGAATGGCTGCCAATAATTTTTTCGATGTCTTCATTGAATTCATAAGTTATTCCGGATGAAATGCTGACAATTTCAATGCACATGCTTTGCAGATATGAACTGTGCATTTTTTTATTTGCATAAAAGGTATTGAATATGTCATCCAGAATTCTCATAACTTTGCTGCTGTCTCCAAGTTTGATGCAATCCATCAACTGCTTTTCCATATCAAAAATGTATATAAAATTGATATCATTCATATCCCCAAGAAAATCGTCAATATTCAGTAATGAATTATTACCGGTATAGAATTTATATCTGACAGCCTCAAGCGCTTCTCGGTACGAACAGCTTATTTCTGAAATACCACATGCGGGACGGCCCAGACCGATAGAAACAGTCGCTTGCGCGAGTTCGTATACACGTGACATTATTTCTTCACAAATAGGAATAGTCCTTTTTCCCGTCTGAGTTGCCTCATTGAAAACAATTACAAATTCATTATCACCTGTATGGATGCATATCCCTGAATTATAATTATTTATTACTTTTTCCGCTATATCCTGTATCAGAAGTTTTAACAGTTGCTTTCTTTCCTCATCATAGTTTGTAATAATGTCATGGTAATCATCAATTTGAAGTACGGCAACAGTTATATTTTCATCAATTCTGAATTGTATATTCAAATAGGCAAGCTTTTTAACAATATCCTCGTTGTCATAAAAAGTTCCGAGAATAAGGTCTCTCAAAAAGTTGTCCCTTATTGAGGGAATGCTTTCAATAAGCTGCTTTTTTAATGAAAGCATTTCATTTTCCATGTTTCTCTTCATGTTTATTTTATTAGCAACCCTGGTGATAACCTCCCTTAGCTCGTTTATCTTTACAGGCTTTAAAATGTACCCTTCAGCATCAAGGTCGAGTGCGGTTTTTGCATAATTGAAGTCCTGTATACCGCTGATTATTATTATTTTTATATCTCTTTTCTCCTCTTTAAGTCTTGTTGCCAACTCAAGGCCATCCATTAAAGGCATGCGTATATCCGTAAACAGAATATCGGGCGTAAGCTCTCTGCATCGCTCATAAGCCTCTTCACCATCGGATGCAGTTCCTATAATTTCTATCCCGAGTTCCTGCCATGAGATAATATTTCTTAAACCATCCCTTACTATTTCTTCGTCATCGGCTATTATCATTTTTAACATAGTATTCCTCCAGATTTCTTACCGCAGGAATCAACACATGTGCTATAACACCATACGGCTTATTTGGGTAAAACCTAAGCCCGTATCTGTCTCCAAAAGCTTGCCTGATCCTCTCATTAACGTTCCTTATGCCAAATGACCCGGAAATATTATTATCCTCATCAAGTATCATGTTGATTTCATGGGTATCAATCCCTGCTCCATTGTCTGAAACACGGATTATTATATCGCATCCCACTTTTTGAGCGGAGATCTTTATAAAGCCGTTTCCCCTCTTCTTTTCTATTCCATGTATAATGGAATTTTCCACTAAAGGCTGCAATATCAGTTTAACTGTCAGGTACTTTAATATATCGGGCGGGAAACTGATATCATAATTCAACTTGTTTCCGAAGCGGATCTTCTGTATTGTCAGATAACTTTCCACCTGCTTTTTTTCGTCATTCAACGAGATTACATTATTGCCTTTATTAAGGCTATACCTGAAAAAATCCGAAAGGGATGTAACCATTGTGCTTATATCGGCAGCATCCAGCTTTAATGCAAGCCAGTTGATTGAGTCAAGAGTATTGTAGAGAAAATGAGGATTGATTTGTGCCTGAAGTGCATTAAGCTCAGCTTTCCTTTTGTTCGACTCGCTTATATACAACTTGCCAATCAGTCCTTTTATCTTATTCAGCATTTCCTTATATGTATGAATCAGGTATGAAAACTCATCATTTCTTTTATATTCAATAAGAATGTCAAAATTGATATCATCCACTGAATGCATGGAGTCAACGAGCTTCCTGATTGGATACGAAATATTTTCCGAAAGGAGAAGGGCAAGAAATACAGTTAATAAAATGCATAATATCAGCACGATATACACAATTTTTTTGAATTCTATCAACTCTCCGTACATTTCCTTTAAAGGACACGTTGCAATCATTGTCCAGTTAAGAGCTTCTATTTTTTTGCAAGCAATCATAATATCAATATTGTTTTGCTTTTCTACAAAAGATAAATAGCTGTAATCATGGTTTTTCAAATCGGTTATAATCAACTTTTCTTCATATATGTCCCTCCCAAGAAGCTCAGATGCAGAGCTTATCTCAACAGTGAACTCCTCATTTACAATATAGATCGAACTGTTTTTTAGGCTGAACTTGTCAATTATTTCAGTAAAATCGGAAATATATATGTCTACGGTTAACAGTGCTCTGAATGGGATATCGGGATTTTTTAAGCCGTAAAGCCTTTTTGCTGTTTTTATGATATTAAAGCAATCGGATTCTGAACTTTTGTCAACCCCGACAACAGTATATCTTCCAGAAGACGGAAGGCTTATATACCATTTTTCCTTTTCAATTTGGCTGAGATCGGATACTTTATCAGTAAAATTAAACATCAGGTATTCCGGCCTGTTAAGCATGTATATTTTAGGGAGGACTGAAGTGCCGATGATTCCTGAGGCTATATAGTTTTCCATTACTTTGTCGAGATCGGCCATTTCTTCTACCAGATCACTTCTTTGATAATCACTTGGGCGGTTGTTTGAAAGTATTCTTACAACCTCGGGATTCATATATATGTAAGTAGATATATCATTAACAACTTCGAATTTCTGCATTATATTGGTTTCAATCATATTCATATTACTTACTATGGATGTATTAATACTTCCGGATATGATATTAATGGATCTGTCATATATTGCAAGTAAAATTATTGATGCAGGCATCATGACTATCAGGATAAAAAAAATCAGCAATCTGGTCCGGATACGCATGTTATATATGATGTTATCGAATAAATATTTTCTAATCGACTTAAAAAACATATATAAGGCCTTTCAACAATTTTGTTTTTATGCGTATAGTAATAATAAACCTTTTTATCAGAAGACGTATATTTTGATAAAAAACAAAATTGTACTTTTTATATGATATCGTATATAATATTTTTTATAATTATACAATATAATACAGTCTTTGTATATATGAACCGATTTTTTGCAGAATTCTGCATAAATACATTGGTTAATGGTATAAAAATCGGATATTTCGATGTTCAGGAGGACATTAAGGTGTTAAGAAAAATTTCTTTAGCTGTATTTATATTCACAATACTAATAACCTTGGCTGTTGTTTATATAAAGAGCATGCGGATTGTACCTGATTATAAAGCAATTAACGCAGCGCCCGATGAAATAATAACTGAAATCCCAATAGAAATTAAATTATCTCATTGGTCTCTGGGATACATGAAAGGCTTTGAACAGGCTATAAAAAAGTACAACGATACAGCAGCGGATTATATCCGGCTTTCACTTCTCGACATCCCGCAATATATGTATGAGGAAACTCTCAATATGCTTATGGCCTCAGGAGAAGGCCCTGACATAATAGGCCTTAACGAGGAGCTTATTAATCCATATATAAACCGTGGTTGGCTTGTAGATCTGACAAAGTATATTGATAACGATTTTCTGGAAAAATATCCCGAATGGGCTTTAAATATAGCTGCCGATCCGGTATATAAAAACAAATTATATGCTATTCCTTCCAGTATTGTTACGTACAGGCTGATATATAACAAGGATCTTTTTAAAATCTCAGGATTAAACCCTGAAAATCCTCCGACCACAATTGATGAATTAAAGGAGTATGCGATAAAAATAAGTAATGTATGCAAAGGTGAAAGAAAATACGGGTTTGCGCTTCCGGCAGGTCAGGATTGGACTGGCTTTGTACAATCAATGGAGGGACCGGCAACATACAGCGGAATATATTATTATGATTATGCAAAGGGAATATTTGACCTTACTTCATATGAACCATGGCTTCAGGCATTTATTGATATGAAAA
>CAZSVI010000004.1:0-60849 GCA_964610205.1 uncultured Oscillospiraceae bacterium | reverse complement strand
TAATCTGCAAAAACGCTGAAAAGCCTGATAAATCAGGCTTTTCAGACAAATTGTGAGAAGTTAGGTGAATATAGATGCCATTCTGGAGCAGCCATATTATCCATCTTTCGCATAATATAAATTATGGAATTATTTAACAGAACAATATAGCGGTAAATATAGAATATCTACAAATCCTAATTTTTTTGCCACGGAAAATGAACCAATATTATCTTGTCTACAACACCATACAGGTTCAAACCCTTCCTTTAAACAATGATTAATCATAGCCGCTCCTGTAATCAAACCATAACCTTTGCCCCTATATTCTGGACTCGTCTCAATTCCAATATCAATTTTATCTTGCGAGATAAAGGCAGAGAAACAAGTACTTACAACATTACCTCCGTCAACAAGGCAATATCCAAATCCTTTTTTCAAAAAAACTTCGTCTGAATCCCAAGAAAAGCTAGGAACTATACTTCCTTTAATGCTACTAATTACATTCTCATCAATTCTTTTTATCAAAAACCCTTCGGGGACTTCTAAATTGTCTATTATTCTTACAAATAATTCCTTATTGAGTTTGAACTTAACCCTTGTCCAAGCAATTATATGATCATTTGATAATAAATTTAGTCTTTCTACTTCTTTATTATGTTCAATTATTAGATTACTTTCAATGTTCGAAAAGTAAACTATATTCTCTCCAAATAATTCTTTCAACTTATTCTGCCACGTATCTGAACTGACAATTAAACGCAAATTTCTCTGATTATTGTTAAATCTCTTGTAAAACATATTTACCAGCATATCATTGAAAGATTTAATCTCAGTGGTTCCAGCCAAGAATCCAAGACCACAATAATGATGGATTAAACAGACATTAGGGTTTACAATATCGTCAACATAAATTGTTCCCTTTTGCATTTTTTCAACAACAGAACGTACATATACAATTTCGTCCGCAATATTATTTATAAAAGGTATTGCTTTAGAATAACTGTTTATTGATAATTCATACATCCTTCTATATTCCCCCGTAATTGGCTCACAAAGAATAATAAGTTCGCAAAATCAAACTAATACATAATATATAAAAATACATCTGCATTTTACCATATAAATACAAAGAAGCCAACCGCAACAGCAATCGACTTCTTTCGACAAAATATCTTGGCGGAGAAGGAGGGATTCGAACCCTCGCGCCGCGTTAACGACCTACACCCTTAGCAGGGGCGCCTCTTCGACCAGCTTGAGTACTTCTCCGTGTCAAAGTATTTATTATTTAAATCTGGCGGAGAGACTGGGATTCGAACCCAGGGTGGGCGAAAACCCACGCCGGTTTTCAAGACCGGTGCCTTAAACCAACTCGACCATCTCTCCGTAATTTTTGCTATGTAAGTATAACACGGTGGCAAAAGAGTTGTCAATACCCCAAATACGGTAGTTTGCGGCATCCTGGACATACGAAGAAAGAGCATGGGGCCATGCTCTTTCATAAAGTACGCCTAAAAGTTTTATCCCGGTTATATCAACTGATTGCCTGCGTTGCAAAAACATACGGCTTCATGAATACAAATTTTAATACTTTGTTTTCATTCTGCAAGAACTTATTACAGCTTTGCAGAGCCAGGGATTCAGTTTGTCTGAAAAAACTTTTTATTAAAAAGCCGGTTCAGCGATCTGAAAATCCGATTTTGCAGTAATTCATGACGATGCTATAAGGAATTACGGTTGGCCATCTCAATGGCCTTTTTCACCATATTTCCACAGTTTCTGGAGGATACGGATCCCCAGCCGTCATTTTTAACAATATTATACACACCGAGTTCTTTTGCAATTTCTTCCTTGAGGTGTTCTGACATGATGCCGTTCCGCCTGCTCATGATATCCCTCCTCAACGCCTCACAGAGAGGCTTTACGATATGATTGCTCAAACTCTTAAGCGTACAATGATATTTTTGCCTCAACCCCGGAATATATGCGTGTAATTATTTGGATGCAATAGTATTCAAAGGTTTTGACGGTTTGCTGATCTCCGTCAGAGCTTCTGATGCTTCCATATTTGTCTTTCCGGTTGTTGCAATATCTCCCAGCGAAACCATTCCAACCAGCTTCTGATTCTCAATAACGGGTACCCTCCTGATCTGCCTCGATGCCATCATTTGCGAAATGGCGTGTACATCCTCCTCCGGGGTTACGGTTGTTATCTGTGATGTCATAATATTTTTTACCGGAGTGGACATCGGATCCTGTCCCGAAGCAATGTTTCTTAGCACAATATCCCTGTCGGTAACAATTCCCTGCAAGCCGTTTGAATCAACAACCGGTATTGAACCTACATTATGCTGCTGCATCATTTGTGCCGCATCTTTAATAGTAGCATCCGGACGAATGGTTGCTACGGATTTTGTCATTACATCACGCACTTTCATGTTTTCATCTCCTTTCAGTTTTCACATATAGTTTATCCTTTGACTTAAATACAAATACACATTCTTTAGTTTTTTGAAAGAATGTTGATTAAAACTGCTGATGAATGTTTTAACACAAACTGTAAAACCTATTATAGTAGTCTGAAACTCGTAATCTTCAGGATATTTTACCGAATACCAGGACTAAAAAAGGGTGACATATGAAAAATTCACGTAAAAAAATATGGATCAAAATCTTAATCTGTCTGATTGCTTTTTCTGCTATTGAACTTCCAACAGGGTTCTTTAAAGCAAAAGCAGCTCTTTTGCTTGCTCCTCCGGATAGTCTTGTTATGACCCTGAAGGTTTTTCCGGAAGGATACACGTCAATCTGCGCCGACGGCAATTCACCGATATTGCTTGATATAACACTTAATGACTTAAATCACAACCCCGTACCTTACTCTATGATTCGAGTAAGTACTATAAATTTTTCAGGGGAAGTGAATCCCAAATATCCTTTTACCGATAAAAACGGAAGGGTTATTATCAGTATATACCCGGATGGGATTATTAAACCTGTTGACGAACCGGCCGATATGAGGGAAATACCTGTTTCCGTTATCCTGAACTCAAAAAAAAGCATCCCTGTCAAATGGGATGCAAAGCTGTCCGCTCCACCGGTTATTCTTATACATGGTTTTCAGGACAGTTCTGAGTCCATGATTCCACTGAAAAACTATCTTCAAGAAAACGGATTCCGTGTTTATACCGTTGACTATGACACAAACAGTGATTTGGAAACAATGGCAGAATCACTTTATAAAGCTATTTGCGGACAAATATCGGATTTAAAGGCAGAGGGAGTTTTTGCGGAAAAAACAGATCTTGTGGCTCATAGCCTGGGAGGTCTGGTAGCAAGATATTATACCTCCCGCCATTCCTATATTAAAAATCCTAATGTTAATAAAATTATTTTTATCAACGTTCCGCATCATGGGACACCCTGGGCCGAAGCCGGAGCAAAAATACTAAATTCACCTTTTCTCGAGGAATTACATCCTACCGGCAAACTTTATACCTCTATATTTCCAAACGCCATTAACAAAGGGCTTAATCACAATATCCAGGTGGTCAATATCGCGCTGGAAAATGATGAAGTTATTCCCCTTCCCAGTTCCATGCTCAATTCCTGGAATATTGATACAAAGATTTACAGGATTGGCTCTGAACCTTTGGATCTTGGATCAATAATTTTAAATCCAATCAGCGGAGGAAGCCGTCACAGGCAAATTCTTTTTTTTACTCCCGTTTTTGAAGAAATTCTGCATTTTCTGACAAATAACCAGCCCTATCCCCTAAAAAGAAAGTGACCCTGCATTCTATACCACGGCTTGTTGTGCATGATTTTTATTAACAACTGTGAAATGCTTGAAGCAGGCCGAAAAGTTAAAATATATCCACAGGCCTGTGGATATATTTTTTATGTAAAAATACCTTGAAACCATCTAATACCAATGCATTTACAATATGTCACTTTTTCTGTGTTCATATAAATAATTTTTCTGTGGATACTTTTTTGTTTTGTCCACAAGATGTCAATACAACCTAACTTCATGTCATGCATTGACAAAATTCAACAATAAATGACGAAAACCGCTGTTTACTCGAACTTCATACTGATGTCCATAGCCTTTACCGAATGCGTCAATGCTCCGATTGAAATGATATCTACACCTGTAGAGGCTGTTTTCTGAATTGTTTCCGGGGTAATGTTTCCTGAAGCCTCTGTCAGCGCCCTGCCTTTAACCAGTTCAACTGCCTGTTTCATAAGCTGAGTCGTCATATTATCCAACATTATAATATCCGCACCGCTGTCAAGCGATTCCTGCACCTGCTCAAGTGTTTCGGCTTCAACCTCTATCTTCACGGTATGCGGTATGGATGACCGTGCGGCTTTCACAGCCTTGCTTATCCCGCCTGCGGCTTTTATATGATTATCCTTGATAAGTACACCATCAGAAAGGGAAAACCTGTGGTTACTGCCCCCTCCTGCCCTGACCGCATATTTCTCCAGTATGCGAAGACCGGGGGTTGTTTTTCGCGTATCCACCACCCTGACATTGTACCCAATGATTTTTTCAATACACAGACGTGTTATTGTCGCTATTCCGCTTAAGCGCTGCAAAATGTTAAGGGCGGTTCTTTCTGCCTTTAAAAGTGCTCTGCTGTTGCCTTCTACGGATAGGATCCTTGTCCCGTTTTCAACAAAATCCCCATCCCGTACAAGGGGCTTCAGCTTCACTTCCGGATCCAGCATTTTGAACGCTTCCATACATACATCCAGGCCTGCTATTACACCCTCCTGCTTAACAACAAAAAAGGCTCTGGAAATTTCATCTTCAGGAACAGTGCACTCTGTTGTAATATCACCCATGGGCATATCTTCCCGGAAAGCTCTCTCCAATATTTCCCTGACCATCCATGTATCCATGAAATACTCCTCCTTTTCCATCATTTCAAGTATTGTTTCTATAAAAGTTACTCTGAATTCCTGTTATACTATGACAAATAAAAGAAGATTTTGTATGCCGGGATCGCTACAGGATAACGTTGTGTTTCCAGTTGATATCATCAGTATGGGGGTAATCGATCCTATAGTGGGCGCCACGGCTTTCAGTCCGCATTAATGCCGATTTGATCACCAATTCCGAAATGGTAAGCATATTGACGAATTCCAACTGCTGAATAGAGGACAGCTTTTTGCCAAAAATTTGTTCCTTCATCTCCAAAATCTGCCCCATTGCTTCCTGAAGCTTGTTTTCACTACGAATAATACCTACATTTTGGCTCATCAGTTTTCGAAGGTGCGCTTTTAACGCATCTGCATTAATAAGCAGTATGGCATTCTTTTCCGGTAATTCAATATGAATAGGTACAGCTGCAGTTTTCCCCCTGTTGCTTAGTACCTGACGGCTTACTTCCATACCAATCCTCTTTCCAAAAACAAGCCCTTCCAAAAGTGAATTGCTCGCCAGCCTGTTGGCACCGTGAATGCCGTTGCAGGCAGCCTCCCCGCAAGCGTAAAAACCGAGTATTTCTGTCCTTCCAAAGGCATCCGTTTTTATGCCTCCCATACAATAATGCTCTGCGGGAGCCACAGGAACCTTATCCTTAGTAATATCAATTCCATATTCTATACAGGTTTTGTATATATTAGGGAACCGGTTTTTTATATATCCGGCATCTTTGTGCGAAATATCCAGGAATACGTGAGTTGAACCGGTTTTTTGAATTTCCTCGAAGATTGCCCTTGAAACAACATCTCTGGGAGCGAGCTCTGCCATCTCATGGTAGTTTGACATAAAATGTTCTCCCGAAGAACTTATAAGAAAGGCCCCCTCGCCTCTCACCGCTTCGGAAATCAAAAACGACTGGTTTTCAGAGTGGTATAGGACTGTCGGATGGAATTGTACAAATTCAAGATCCATAAGCTTGCAGCCAGCCCGAAATGCCAGTGCCGTTCCATCCCCGGTGGATACCGGCGGGTTTGTGGTATACTGATACAGCTGACCGAAGCCTCCTGAAGCGCAAATAACAACATCAGAGACAAGCAGCCGATTTTCTCCGGCATCTTCATCATAAACAAGAAGGCCTCGGCATTGGTTTTGCTGTGTTACTATATCAATAGCAAAATTTCTTTCACGGATTTTTACGTTATTTAATTGCAATACCGCCCGGATTAATGTGTCACATACTTCTTTTCCGGTTGCGTCACCTGTATGGATAATCCGGTTTTTACTGTGGGCCGCTTCACGGGAAAGTGCCAGCTGCTGATTTTCGGCCTTGTCAAAATTAACTCCATAACGGCATAGAATATCTATATTTTCCGCAGCCTCATTCACAAGAGCCCAGACGATTTCTTCATCGCAAAGCCCGGCCCCGGCATACAGGGTATCCTTGAAATGGTACGCAGGTGAATCTTCCTTGTCCAAAGAGACTGCAATTCCGCCCTGAGCAAGAACTGAATTGCTTATATTCAAAGTTTCTTTTGTAACAATAGCAACATTTACATTACTGTCCATCTGAAGGGCTGTATAAACGCCCGCTATACCGCTTCCTATAATGACTGCGTCATAGTGCTCCACCGGTATACTGTTTGTATTAAAGGGAATTAAATATCTATCCACGATGTCCATCCTTTGGGTTTCGCCCGGTAGTCTGTCTTACGTTTTACTGTCAACCCGGCTAAATTTTTATTGGTAAAAGGCATATTCGGATATTATTATCAAGCCTACCCATAGTTATCCGCTGCCTCATGTTTTTTGTTCCCGGGCTAAAAACACACTTCCTTAACTTATGCCTGTTTATAGGCCGCCTATAGAGGCAGGTATCTTTGGAACATTTGATAAACCCAATCAAATCATTAACCTTAATTGTAATACGGAAAAGCCCTTTTGTAAAGAAGCTCTGTGACATCAACAGGAAACTTTACACCTGCAAGGTTGTAATTTATCAAGTTTCTAAGACCCCCGCTTCGGTGGAGGTAGAGCCTCCCACCGAAGCTCCGATATTAGCTTTAGCTGAATGATTTCACTCAGGATTGTTATAACAAGGTAAAGGTGGTTCGGATGAATGAAGTCAGTTCCTTGACAGTGCGCTTTTTACATTCACTCCCGGAAGATTGCCCAGTTTTCCGGTTAAAGCGCCGATTTCGTCCGTTGTGCCTTCAATAATCAATGAGATAACACTTATGCTTCTTTCCCGGTACGGCACGCCCATCCTGCCCAGAATAAGTCCCGCAAAGTCATGAAGAATCGCATTCAGCCTGCCTGTGATATCCATATTTTCCACTATAATTCCAATAACGCCAATTCTTTTTTCCATTTTTAATCTTCCTTTTATCAATGCTATTACCATTATACCGGATGATACGTCTGCTGAAAAGAAAAAAGCCTTTTATTAAGGCTTGTCACTTATTTTTTTAATTGACATAAAATATATAAGAATAAAAATAAGGAGTTGATATGTATGAGTCCGTACAGAATCCCGTACCAGGGGTATCCCTACCGCAGACGCCCATTTTATTATCCAGGATACTACAGACCCATATACCGTTATCCCGGATACCGCATTGGCCCCTTATTCTGGCTGTTGCGTGGTTTTTTCTAAAAGAGTATAGAAAAGGGAGAGCATCCGTGCTCCCCCTTTTCATATAATGAAAATTTTTCTTTTTCCGTTAGTGCGGCAAAAGTGAACCCGTTCAGCTAAAGCTGAACATCGGAACTTCGGTGGGGGACTCTGCCCCCACCGAAGCGGGAACAAAGGTACGTGCCCACCGGAACGCACCACAAGCCTTGACCCGTTAACAAGGAACCCCCACTTATAGAAGTTGGGATCTCAGAAATTTGATCAAAAGCATCTTGTTATTCAGCGTTGTCCTGTTTGTCCTGTTTTTCCTGTTTATCCAGTTCTTCCCTAATCATCTGCCTTATTTCATCCTTTGTTATAAAATCTGCCTTCCGATTGGCATTCATACTGTTTGAAATTTTTGAAAACTCTTCATGAATAAATGTTTTTATGGCCTCCCTTTGCGTCTCTCCCTTTTCAATCAACTCATTGGCAAGGCTTTTTGCATCCTCGGAAGCTACTTCTCCACGCTTAACAAGCTCGTTCACCAGAGCTTCCACCTTTTCTGCCGAATAAGTTATCAGTCCCAAGCCGAAATTAAGTGTTTTTTCAAAATACTTCATCATATAAATCATCCTTTCATTATTATCACAGGTTACTATATAATACGAAAATTGTTCCTCTTTGTATGATTACCTCCAAACAAAATACCATACTATTGTTTTAAAACCCTCATGTTTAGCTTAATATAATTGCATAACAGCGGAACGTGTTCAGCAACAATGGCTATCCTAAACGTGACGGAGATAAGTATGATTGTATATAGCATTGATCTCACCCACATATAAAAATTATAACAGGCAAAGTAATCAGACACATTCCCATAAAAATGCCTCCTGTATTGCCGCATATAATGAAGCATAAAAAGCCCGGTATTCCCAAACAAGCTATAGCATAATGGAAACCCTATATGAGCAAACTGGGGTAATTATCTCACCAAAACCAGCCTGCATATGCGTAACCTCGCATTATCTTTTTGTTGGCTTTAAATTTTATTCAATTGAAGGAGGCTTTCAACTAATGGATGATAAGAACTTTGTTACGGAGTGATGGTTTTGCTAAAGCAAAACCTGCCGTTGTTATAAAAATACCGGAGCACCCTTTTGTGACGATTCATATATAGCCAATATCAATTCAATGGTTCTTTTACCCTCCTCACCACTTATAAGCGGGTTTGCATCATTTCGCAATGCGTCAATAAAATTCTTAAACTGCTTCATATGGGGCTTTGATGAGATCCCGTCAGGAACATTCGCGCCTGTGTCATCCGTTGTTCCTTCAGAAATATGTATATTTTCCTCCCCCTTAATGTTCCAGTATTTTATTCTGTCATTCTCTATGATTACCGTACCTTTTTCCGCATGTATCTCAAGTCTGGTATAAAGCCCGGGGTATGCGGCTGTGGTTCCTTCTATCATTCCTAAAGCCCCGTTTTTGAATTTTATAACCGCAATTCCTGTATCCTCCACCTCTATATTATGTAATAATGCCGCACAGTTTCCATAGACCTCCTTTACATCTCCCATTATATAAAGAAGTAAATCAATATAGTGTATAGACTGGTTCATAAGGGCTCCGCCCCCATCATACAACCAGGTTCCCCTCCAACCTGACGATTTATAATATTCTTCTCGGCGGTACCATTTTGTACAGCATGAACCAAAGTATACTCTCCCGAACCTTTTTTCCTCTATTGCCTTTTTGACCATTATTATGGAATCATCAAAACGATGCTGGGATATAACCGAGCACTTTACTTTATTCCTGGAACAAGCCGAAATAATTTCCTCCGCTTTTTCAGGGGTTATATCAATAGGCTTCTCAATGAGGAGATGCTTTCCGGCATTAGCTGCCTTAACCGCGATTTCACTATGGGTTCCGCTTGGTGTGCAAATGGTAACAATATCTATTTCCTTATAATCAAGAAATTCCCCCATGTCAGAAAATGCTTTACACTTTAAACTTTCCGCCAGTCTGCATGAGCTTTTATAATTTTTATCAAATACCGCTACAAGTCCCGCGTTTTCTATATTAGATATTGCTTCTGCATGAAGCCTGCCAATCATACCTGTACCTATTATACCGAATCCATACTCTTTCACCATCAAATCACACCTCCACTCTGGTCTATCTGAAGATTTTCTTTTCTGCTTTTCCAATTGCTGAAATTATATAATCTATATTTTCATCGGTGTAAAGCGGGCCAATCCCAATTGCCACATAACTCCCGGCAATTGAGCTGGTATACGGGCAGTCATTATTTGCATTGTAGTTTATTTTTTCACCTGAGAAACCTTTCCCAAAAGGCGGAATACTTTCATGTGCCATTTTCTTTGTGCTAATAGGACAGTTTCCCGCGATGTTTGTACAGAATGATGAAGGCCCTGCTGGTATATCGCTTTCTTCCAGCAGTTTTGCGAATGTATCTGCTTCACTTTTGGAGGCAAGCTTAATAAATAAGGTTATTCCACAATCTCCTTCAATATATGGTCTTACAGATAAATTCTTGCTTTCGCTGATAAAATTCCTGATTTTTTGGTGTTTTTTTCTGCATTCTGTAATTATCATCGGCAGCTTTTTAAACTGTGCAAGAATAAACGCCCCTTGAAGTTCACTCATCCTGAATTGACTGCCTGCAAAACTTTTGCTTTGATCGGCAAGTTCTTTATTTTCAAGCTGTTCTAAAAACGCAGGCCTTACAAAACCCAAGTCATGGTATCTTACAGCCCTGACAAAGTATTCTTCGTTATTTGTATATAATATACCGCCTTCACCGCATGTAATCATTTTGTTATTCTGAAAGCTTGCTATGGCTATATCTCCCATTGTTCCAAGAAATTTTCCCTTGTATTGCCCACCAAAGGCCTGGGCGCAATCCTCAATAACCTTTATATTATGCTTACCTGCAATAGACAATATTTCATCCATATTTGCGGGTCCGCCCTGATAATGTATAACGATAACAGCTTTTGTTCTGTTTGTTATTTTCCTTTCAAAATCCTCAGGATTTATGTTCATAGATTCATCAATATCCGCAAACACTGGTAAGGCTCCCGCGAGAGCAATTGAATAAAAATCGGAATACCAGCTGAATCCGGGCATTATGACTTCATCCTCCGGGCCAATGCCTAAAGCTGCTGTTGCACAAAGAAGAGCAGCAGATCCACTTGAAACCGCAAGAGAATATTTTACACTAAAATAGCTGTTAACATTTTTTTCAAACTCTCTTACCTTTCTGGGATTTCCTATTCCATAAAACCTGAATGGGCTTTTCTGAGAAACTACATCCTCCAGTTCTTTCAGTTCCTCTTCGCCGATTAATGAAGCGCCGAGCAATTTACTTGGAAAGGAGCATCTTTCATTTAACACGGTACCTGTGTTTTTATTATTTTTCATAGTTTTAATATCACTCCTTATTTAACAAGCTGAACGATGTTTTAAACCACCTTTAAATAACCTTTTGACTGCATGCGGAAAAAACACATCCTCTCTTGCCATCATTAGTTCAATTATGGTTTAGCCGTAAGTGGATGCTTATCTCCCTTACGGCTAAACACAATCTTCTATTTGTCCAAAGGAATCAGCCTAAGTGCATTTTTATAGTATATCTTGTCTAAAACGTCATCCGGCAGTTCAAGACTGTTTAAAAAATCCTGCAAGTTGTTGGAAAAATTATCTCGCCCGTAAACCATTCTATCCTGGAACTCCAGAATAAATTGTCTTGAAAACTTTGCATCCCTTTTTAATGCATTCAAACCTGAATTTGCCGATAAATCGCAATAGAAATTATTATATTTTTGCATCATTTCAATAAGCTTGCCGGCAGGTAATATTTCGCCTTCAGGGTATGTTTCTGTCAGATATTTGTCGTCTCCTGAAATATGGCTCCAAACACCAGGCCCGTGGCCGAAGAAGATTGTTTCGGGGCAAGCTGCTATGGCACGTTCGTATGCATCCATAGATCCGCCATACCACCAGTCAGGCCGTGGATATCTGCCGCCTTCATTCTGATAAGGGTACATGACTTCAACAATAACAGGAAGGCCTTTTTCTCCACAGAATCTGAACATTCTGATAGCATCAGGATTATCATATGTCATTCTTAACATGATTTCCCCATATACTCTGACGTTAAATAGATCCATGGCTGCCTTCAACCGGTCAATTGCTTCTGGTCTTCTGGGGTCAATGCCATATCCGAGTATAAATCTGTCGGGAGCCTTTTCATACCACTTCAAAGCTGCTGAGAAAGGTAGAGAGCCTTCTTCTTTGTTGCCAAAGGTACTACAGTGATACAAAAATGGATCGAATTCCGATTCCAATGTTTCAAGTGTCAGCAGCCAAGCTTTGTCAATATTGTATTTGTCCATATTTTCCAAAGCCTTGTCTAGTGTATATCCAAGATATTCCGCATGTGAATGGCAATCAATTATCATGTTTCCACTTCCTTTCTTAAATTATTCCGGACATTTGTCAGGCCAGTTTGCCACACATATAAACTCGTAGTCTTCGTCTGAAATACAGGTTGACTGATGGTCTGTGCTTCTGGGGATGTAGATAACATTGCCTTTTTCTGCTTCATATATTTTATCTCCCAGCTTTAGTTTTGCTCTTCCGCCCAGGACAATGTAAACCTCCTCTTCGTCCGGATGGTTGCCCAACTCCGTAACTTCACCCTTTTTAATTCTGATGTAATTGCTTGAAATTGTTTCGGCCTCATCAACAGCCAGATATGTTGCATTTCCCTCTGCATAGCCTTCTGCTTCAGATAATTTTTTTACAAATGGTCTAATCATAATAATACCCTCCTGAAATTTTATTGATTAATATTTTGTGATATACTTATTATAACGTGGTTAAAGAGGATATTTAACGCTTAATAGCATCATCATTTTCGCAAAAACGACTTGTTTTATCATCATCCAAATTGTGAACAAAGGGGTGAATCGCAATGAGCAACGAAAAGTTATCAGAGATAGTTGAAGAACTTGACATTAAGGTTCCGATTGGACGTTTTTTATTTAATATAATGCTGGACAAGGGTTTTTTTGGAGTTTCACCCGAACAGGATACACAACGCCATAACCATTCGTCATATGAAGTTCACTTTATTACGGGCGGAAGCGGTACCCTGCATGTTTTGAACAAAGAGATTGATCTTGTTCCCGGTAATTATTATTTAATCGGGCCGGCGATTTACCACGCTATTTCAGTCAATACGAATAACCCTGTTAAGAAATTTCATATAAAATTTCAATATGATAGATTCCGGGATCCTTCCTGCACCTTTATTTTTTCAGACATAGACACAAGAATTATCGATAATGCCTTTTCCGACATGACTTTTTTCAGTTCGGAGGATGTTTTCAACTCTGTTCCGCTGCTTAGAATGATATATAATGAACTGGAAAACCAATCAAAATGTTATTATACGAAAATCCAAGGCTACTTCACATTAGTAATTGCTGATATTGTCAGAGCAATTTCTCCGGGAACTGAACAAATTCAGAAAATGCCACTAAAGGTGAAAGATGAGCTTCGCAGCAATATAATAGAAAGTTTTTTTGACAATTATTACTCTAATCTTACAATGGATGATCTGGCAAGTTCTTTAAATTTAAGTAAAAGCCAGTTAAACAGGGTAATAAAAAAACTTTATAATACCACTTTCAAACAAAAATTGCTTGATACAAGGATAGAAGTAGCTAAGGATCTGCTTAAGCATTCGGATATGTCTATTGAGAAAATCTCCGGTGAAGTTGGATATGTTTCGCTAAGAAACTTCCAGGATATTTTTAAAAAGAAAGTGGGATTAAGCGCCAGTATGTATAGAAAATATTTCTCCAAACACTATTAAAATACTTGATATAAAAGTATAAGGCCATACATTTAAGTATCGCCTTATACTTAGGTAACAGATTAATAATAATCCATTTTAATTCTGTTGATATTTCACTTGCGGTCTTAATGAAATATCTGATTTGGAGAAATCCACTGCAGGTATTTATTGATAATGTCTTATTCCTATTTGTTTCTAAATTCCTGTTCCGCTTTTTCAAATGCTTCCGCCCATTCATGAAGGAATTCTTCTGCGCTCTTTTTACCTGTTAATACTTCCTGGAAAGCCGGCTCCAAAAGATTCACGTGAATTGCGTCAAAATCAGACAGGTAAAGCGGTGAAAGTGTTATTGTAATATTCTCATTCTCCAGTACTTCTTTTGCATTTCTGAATATTAAATCGTTGGTAAACAAGTCTTCCTCAAGAACACCTTTATTAATTGGAAGAACCCCCAGCGTACTGCACCATTTATAGTTATTCTCCCTATTTATAAGAAAATCTATCAAATCCCATGCTGCATCAGGGTTTTTAGAAGACTTGAATATCGAATAACCGGCAGTACCTGCTACAGCGCACATACAAACAACCTGTTTTCCATTTTTAGCTTTTGGGAATGTGTATGTTGAGAAGTTCCCGTCACCAAGATTTTCCTTATGCATTGGCAAGGATGTCAGATTATGCATAACTGAAGCTGCAGTACCGCTGCCAAAAACAGCAACCATTTCCTTATAACCATTCGTTATATCGCTTTCAGGTGTATATTTGTTATACATGCCCACAAACCTTTTCATGCCTTCAATGCCCTCTGGTGAATCAATTATGCACTGTCCGTTCTCATCAAAATAGCTGTCCGCACCGATGTAGGAAATTAAAAATGCTTCAAACATCATCGTGCTTCCACCGCCGCCTCTGATGGTAAACCCATATTGATCTTTACTTTTATCAGTTAGTTTTTCAATGTTTGCAAAGAATTCATCAAAATCCTGGGGAACAGATAGATTTTTTTCCGCATACAGATCGGGTCTGTACCATATTACCGGATAAAGCATTTCGCAAGGAACAGAATATCTGACTCCATCCAGAATAAGATAATCAAGGTCAAAAAATCTTAAGTCATACTCATCTTTTGCCGCCCAATTGTTGAAATAGTTGTCCAGGGGAACTAATCCGCCCATCCCGGCAAAGCTGGATACCCATGAATGTACAATATATGCAAGGTCTGGAGCAGTGTTTGTAGCAATTGAGGTATCGAATTTTTGCTTTGATGTATCCCATGGTATGCCCGTATACTCAACTACAATATTTGGGTTTTCATCCATGTAGTTTCCAAGTATTTCTTCAAACAAATCAGTATACATCGGAGCGGAATCACAGTTCCAGAGATCCAGTTTAATTTTTTCTTCACCGCTGGTTTTTTGCGTTCCATCAGTCTTCTGTGTTTGGTTTGAGCCTTTGACGTCACAGCCGGACAGCGTAAGCGCCAATACTAATAAAACTGTAAGCAGCAAACATAAAAGTTTTCTTGTCATAACTCTTTCCTCCTTCTTGTCACTTGACCGCATTAGTTTAAATTCAAAATACCCCCCACAGCAGCTTTTTGATAACTCAAATAAAAATCAACCTTTTACCGCACCTGCACTCAATCCATGAACAAGGAACTTCTGAATATATGCGAAGATCATAATAGGTACTGATAACGCAATAATGCTCCCTGCGGCAAGTGGGCCGTACATAAGTACATTCTGCCCAATCATGAAATTGAGTCCAACGGATACTACAAAATTTTCCTTGTTGTTTATGAACATCACCGGGAAAATATATTCGTTCCAGCTTGATAAGAAAGCAAACGAACCAATGGCAACCAATCCCGGCACCAATATGGGCAGAACAATCCTGAAAATCACCCCCATTCTGTTACAGCCATCAATCATGGCAGCCTCTTCCATTTCAATTGGAATACCGTCTACAAAACTTTTCATAAGAACAGAATTAAATGGCAGAAGTACTGTTGTATAAGTTATTATCAATGTAGTCAAAGAACCGATAATCCCCATATTTTTGTATATTAAAAACAGCGGTATAATCAGCATGTTGTATGGAACCAACTGTGTAGCAAGAAATATCAACATGAACGACTTTTTGCCTTTAAATCTGAATCTGCTCAGCCCGTACGCAACAAGTACAGCAAATATTACAATTACTATAGCTGATAATCCTGATACAAAAATAGTATTAATGAAATATTTAGAAAAACCGGTTTTGTTCCATACGAATTGGTAATTCTCCCAGGTAGCGGGGTCGGGCAGAAGCTTGACAGGTTTTTGCATTATATCCTTTTCATGCTTGAGCGAAATAACCAATGCCCAGTAAATCGGCATGAATACAAACAACATGGTAAGCAGGAGGAATATATGTCTGCTGAATATGTTTTCCAGTATCTTTCGTGCTTTTGTCATTTACATCTCCTCCTCTGAGTATCCCATTACTTTCATGTAAAAATATATCAGTATCATTAGAATTACCGATACAATTACTGTTAATGCGGCTGCGTACCCGAAATTGTTTGCCCTGATACCCTGATTGAGCATGTACATGGACAGTGTCGTTGTCATATTTGCCGGACCGCCGCCTGTTATGGCATATATTACATCAATATTGTTAAACTCCCATACGCCTCGGAGTATGGTTCCGAAAATTATAGTCTGCTTTAGATGCGGAAGCGTTATATATAAAAATGTACTTAATTTTCCTGCACCGTCTACCTTACATGATTCATAAATGCTTTCCGGAATGTTCTGGAGTGAAGCCAGAAGTATAATTACAAAAAACGGAAAACCCCTCCATATTTCAGCAACTACTATCGCCCCGAATATTGTATCTATCGACGATGTCCAAGCCACACCCTTTTCGATAATTCCCAGATTCAATAAAACTGTATTAAGCAGCCCCATGTGTTCATTATAAATTAGAGACCAAAGCATTGATGTTATAATTCCGGACACAGCCCATGGCAGAAATGTTGCGGCTCTGAAAAATCCCCTGCACTTCAATTTTTGATTTAACACATTTGATATTATAAGACCAATAATTAACTGAACAGACACCGTACTTAATACCCATTTTATCGTCACCCAAAGGGTTTTATAGAATACTTTGTCTTTTGTAAATATTTCAATGAAATTACCCAGTCCGTAAAAGCCATTTGCATATGGCTTGGCTAAATTATATTTAAATAGACTATAGTAGAAGACACTACCCATGGGATAGAAAAGAAATATCATAATTAACATAACGGCAGGCATTAAAAATATATAAGGAACAAACTTCTTAAAATTGAATTTTTTTCGCAGATCAGTATTCACTGAAAACATGATGCCTCCTTATTAGCAGTAATGAATATATTTTTAATGTATCAGCTTCCTTATAAAATTCTATCATTTTCACACGAAATAAAAATTGAATCTGTTCTGATATTTGTTTGATAATTTCTGTTGAACTGATAAAAACAAAAAAATCAAAGAAGTTTTCTGTATTCAAGAGGACTCATCCCCGTAAATTTTTTAAAGCAGACACTAAAATACTGGGAATTACTGTATCCTACCTCTTCCCCAACCTCGTAGATCTTTTTATCGCTGTTTCTGATAATTTCCATGGCCTTATGCATTCTATACTCGAACAGGTACTCAGAAAAATTAATACCTTTTTCTTTTTTGAAAATCATGCTGAAATATGTTGGATTGATATGTACATGGGAAGAGATATCCTTTAAAGAAAGGTTTTCTTTTGAAAAATTTTGCGCGACATATTTAACTGCCTCTTCAGTAATGGATTTTTGCAATTTTCCCCTCTGATTGTTCACATAAGACGCAAATCCATTTATTATCTCCTTTATAATCATAAATATCTCCTGAATTGTTTCTGCTCCGTTCAATTCAGTGTATATGGTAAAAAAATTGATGTCGCTTACGGCATCATTGTAGATGCTATTCTCCAGTTCTTTAAAAATGTGAAAGGTAATTTCAATCGCTACCAACTTTAAATACTCAAGAGAAACATAGACATTTAATAGCAGTTCTTTCTCAATTCCATCTATTATACTGATTGCGTCATTCGCAAGTCCAAGCTTGACTTTCATGGCGATATTCCTATCCCTGCCCCTGAACTCCATGAAACCGCCAACTGTGGGGAACCCCGTATCATCAATATGCAATATCTGGCCTTTCCCAAAAATATGCCTGTACTCTACTGCAGCCTGGGATTCTTCATAGGAAACAGGAATATTGTCATATCCGTAATATACCCTGCCAACACCTATAGTTACAGTTGTTTTAAGCTTGCGGCTTATTTCATCCAGCATCATTTCTCCTGTTTCTATTGATTTCTCCAGAAGCTGTTCATTACTGTATCCGGTAAATCTTATAATGACCACCAACCGCATGCCGGTATCAAATACAAGACCTTGTACCGGTTCTTTAAGAATACCGTTTAGTGTGTTTATTATATTTAACTTTAAAATATTTTTCTCCGGCAGGTTTTTGCTTTGAGAATCATCCTGGCACCCGTCAACTTTTATTGCATATACACAGAACAGCCCTTCTTCAAACCGAATACCATGAAATCGAAGTTCGTTGAGAATATCATCCTTTTTCATTCTTCCGGTTACAAATCGGGATAAAAATAGTTGCCGCAGAACCGGCATGCTTTCGGCAAGCTGTTTTTTTAATCTTAGCTGATTATTAATGTCGTCAGCCGCGCTTTTTAAAACCTTAAGAAGATACTCATCTTCCACTGGTTTCATAACGTAATCATAAACCCTGAGCCTTAAGGCTTCCTGTACAAATTCAAACTCATCATATCCCGTAAGCAGAACCACACGGCTTTCAGGATATGTATCCCTTATATACCTTGCTATCTCTATGCCGTCAACAAAGGGCATCTTTATATCAGAAACTATAATATCAGGATGAAATTTGTCTATTAACTCTATGCCTTTTTCACCATCCTCAGCTATTCCCCTTACAGTAAACCCATGCTTTGTCCATTCTATACTTTCTGCCAATGCTTTTCTTACAATATAATCATCTTCAAGTATAACTAAACTATGCAATCCGGATGCCCCCTTATTTTATCAGCTTTAGTGCCGGAATTCTCAGATTTACCGCTGTTCCTGTCTGGAACATGCTTTCAATTTCAACTCCATACCTTTGACCAAACATTATCCTGATACGCTCGTGTACATTGAAAAGCCCCATACCCAGCGAATCAGTGTTTCTCTCTTTGCATTCAAGGAGATTCCTTATTTCATTTAGCTTTTCAGGTGGAATACCGATACCATCATCTTTTACAGCAAAAACCAAATCCTCTTCCTCAATATAACCTGTTATATTAATCAAGCCAACGCCTCTTTTATTATTTATCCCATGATATATCGCATTTTCTACAATAGGCTGCAGCATTAATTTTACTATTGAATAAGTGTATAAATCCTCATTTATATCAATAGAATAATTAAGCTTATCCTTATAACGCATATGCTGTATTATCAGATAATTTTCCACATGACTGATTTCCTCTTTCACAGTTATGATCTCTTCTCCTTTGCTTACGCTTATCCTGAAAAAAGCAGCAAGAGCCGAAACCATAATTTCCGCATCCTTCATTTCATTCATTTTACACAATTGTTTTATTGAATACAGTGTGTTATAGAGAAAATGCGGCCTAATCTGCGCTTGAAGAGCGGCAAACTCGGCCTGTCGTTTTTGATTATGTTCAAACTGAACCTGTTCGAGGAGTCCTTTGACCCTTTCTATCATTTTAGTAATTCCCTTACCCAGTTTGCCAATCTCATTTTCTGCGTATACATCAAAAACCACATCCAAATTACCTTCCTCAACTATTTTCACTTTCCTTGTTAATTGGGATAATGGTTCTGTTACTATTCTGGCAAGCATATTGGAAAGTACTACAGAAACAAATAAAAGGAGAATCATTATAATGACAGATGTATATTTAATAAAACCTATTGTCTGTGTTAATTCATTTTCGGGAAATACTGCGGCCAGCTTCCATCCATTGGTATCAAGGGTATCATAGACTACCATCATCTTTGTTCCAAATGAATTGCTGAACTTCTGTCTTCCTGAGTTATCCTCTGCTTTCACTAACCATTCCAGATTATTTTCATCCAATGTATACTTATCCTCCACATCCTTAAATAACATAATCCCATCCTCGCTTATTAACGCAAGGCAACCGTTCTGGCTTATTTCTACATTTTCAAGGATACTGCTGAAAAAGCTTTCACGCAGATTAAAAAGGATAATGCCTCTAAGCTGTGAATCATTATCGCCAATAAGGTTAAATATGCTTACAACCCTGTTTTTATTTCTATGATATTTGAATATATCGTCCTGGTGGAGATTCAGCCAATAAAAATCCCTATCTCCGTCATTGTACTTTTGTCTCCATACATCAAATGAAAAGTTTATATCTTCTGTAATATAATCCCGTTTTTGCAGTGTAAATCGCCCGTCATTAAAATACATTAATATTGAATCGATTACAGAATAATAGTTTGAATATACCCTGCTTAGATTGTTTTCTGCCGATATGTAATACTGTGGTTTTATATTATCTTCTGAATATTTTATTGATAAGTAAATTGGTTCCACCACATTTTTAATATATAGCATTTGCTCGAAGATATCGCCCAATTTGCTATCAAGAAGAATTTTAGATTGAGATACTGTATCAGTTAAACTTACATAAGCATTATTTTCAATTTGGCGATAAGCAATATAATACGAAGATGTACCGGTTATTATTACCGATAATGCCATTAATGGAATAAATAACCTAATTATAGATGCCTTAAAATGTTTTGAACGTCTGCTGCTTAATAAATTATATAAAATACTTTTAATGTTTTTCACGCATCCCTCCGGCAAGACTTCAAGCCGATAATTTTTGCCAAGGAAACCTCTTATGACACTTACGTATTTCATCTTGAATCATTTCTATTGTTTGCTTCCATTTTATAGCAATATATTTTTTTGATACCTATCAGGAGAATTTTACCCGCCATAATGCAAAGATTTGTACTTGCTAACATAATTTAACCAACTGTCTTTAAAATTGCATCTATTGCTACATAATTAACTTATTATTCATTATTGTATCATTTTACAGGGGGTTTTTCCATAGAATTTTTTCTTTGTCGCATTTTTGTAACTATTCAGGAGTGATATATAAAAGTAACCGCAGCGGGTGGTTCGGATGATTTAACGGGTTGAGGTATCACCCCTGAACAGTAACGCTTTGTTTAATTAACAAGATAAAAAACCCGGTTATTCTTTGCGATTGCAAGGAATTGCTTCCGTTGATATAATAGAAACAGAACTTGTTGACTTCTTAAATGATAACGTAATCTTTCATTGTAAACTTAAACTTTCGGCAAGGAGTGAATGAAGATGAAAGTTATAAAAAGAGATGGAAGGATTCAGGATTTTGATATTAACAAAATTCTACTTTCGGTTGAAAATGCCTCCGATGGCGCGGATGCTCCGATGGCAAGCTCCGATATCAGTAATATAGGCGAGGATGTACAAGAAAAGATTGATAATTATGGCTCCGGCCATATACATTCATCCAAAATTCATAAATTTGTTGTAGAAGCACTAAAGAAACTGGGATTTTCAATAGTTGCAGATTACTATGACAAAAACCAGGATCGTTAATCTATATGAGCTGAATTAAGTTTTTGTGCCATTCTGAGCGAAGAGAAGAATCTTTATTATTTTGTTCAGCTTATATAATATATTTTGTTATTCTGATCGGATAATATCAAAGTATATACCGTCAATTCTTTTTGTTTCCCTGCACTCAATTATTAGGGACTGCATGGTGTACTTCCCAATGATTGCTTTCCTCAGCATATTCGCGTATGCGGTGATGTCTTTAACACCCCCTATGCTTGTTCGTATATTGTCACTCATAAGCTTGCTGAGTTCGTTAACTTTTCCGATATTTTTCAGGGTAGCATGCTGTGTAAAAAATGCTTTTAAAAACTCATTCTGGTTCTCTTTTCTGAACTGATCCGAATAGCTTTTAAAATTGCCGTTCTTGTCATATCCCTGGCGAAATCTTACAAACCATTCCGCCTTATTACCATCCAAGTGCTGCAAACCCGGCTGCAGATCAATATGTAGATTCTGAACAGGATCGTCATACTTCATCCGTATCGGAACATTTATTTCCACACCGCCGAAAAGATCCACAACCTCCCTGAACCCTTTCGTATTGACATAGGCATAATCATTAATCGAAATAAGAAATACCTCTTCCATGATATCGGCAAGAAAATCAATGTCGCTGTTTCCAAATTTACCGTTTCCGTCCTCGTATTGAATTCTTGCTCCAACTGTATGCGCCGCGTTGATCTTCTGAAAACCCTTCGCCTCATAGAGTTTTGGTGACATCTCCTTCAACTTTTTAATAACCGTATCACTGTAGTCCAAATAAATGTCACGGGGAAAATTCAGCAGTTGAATGGTTTTGTTACTGTCGGATATCGAAGCTACGATAATTGTATCAAAATTTCCGCTGGTAGCATCCTCACCCACCAGAAGAACATTTCTGTCCCCTTTATTTACCAGAGGCGCGTAATATCTTTGACCATTTGTAACATCGTATCCGGCTCTGGTCTCTTTACCGCGTTTTTCGGTATCTTTTCCGGATCCACCGTCACCGCTTTTGTTTTTATTATCCTCGCCTGTAAAAATATCAGCGAAAAAGGGAATGTCCTCTTCATTCCACAGAATAGAGGATATAAGAATGCCTGATAATATTCCCACAACCACCGCAAACACCGCAAGTAATACAATTGTGCCTTTTTTCATGCTGTAAACTCCCATTTATGTTGGTATGCCACTCCTGATTCTTTCAACAATCACTTATTATACTATAGCCCTTTCTTTTTCTTTTGTGTAGATCCATTTTTTTATCGTGCAATATTATTTGTTTTGTTGTATATTATTATCATGCCTAAAAAATTCTTCCCGCCTAAAAATATAACAGAGCTAAGGGATGCTCCCCGCCTCGTTTTGGAGATCGGCGGCAGGCAAAGCTTGCTTCTCGCATGTGAAACCCGGGGTTAATAATTACTTGAATTCTTCATATATTTGGCAATAATAAATTTATATTACATATAATAAAGGGGTCTTTATGAAAAAACTTTTATGCGGCGATCGTCAATTTTACAAAACCCTGACTCATATCGCCTTACCTATTGCTATACAGAATCTGATTATGACTTCTCTAAATCTGGTAGATACTGTTATGATTGGACAACTGGGTGAAACAAATATTGCCGCAGTCGCTTTGGGAAATCAGATCTTCTTTTTGATCGCTCTTTTTCTCTTTGGCGTCGGCAGCGGAGCTTCTGTCTTTATTGCTCAATTCTGGGGGAAGAAAGATATTTCAAATATCCGTAAAATTTTAGGCTTGGGTCTTATTTGTTCCATTCTGGTATCAGCTGTTGCTTCCATCATTATTCTGTTGTTTCCGGGCTTTGTTTTATCCTTGTTCACAGAGGATATGGAGGTACTACGTATTGGAAGCACATACCTGAGGATTGTGTGCTTCAGCTACATACCAACGGCAATCAGTTTTTGTTTTGCCTCCACACTCCGAAGTACGGGGCAGGCAAAACTTCCCACTATATCAAGTGCGATTGCCTTAACTGTCAACACGCTTCTTAACTATATTTTAATATTCGGAAAACTGGGATTACCTGCTATGGGCGCCAAAGGTGCAGCAATCGCAACTCTTGTCGCAAGGTTATGTGAAACATTTCTTATTCTGGGTTCGGTTTATATGCTAAAGCTTCCTCCTGCTGCTTCAATTAAGGAAATGACGTCATTCAACCGTGACTTTGCAATCCGGTTCTTCAGGCTGTCCATACCTGTTATATTAAATGAAGTGCTTTGGTCTGTCGGTGTTACCATGTACACGGTTGTTTACGGAAGAATGGGAACAAACATACTGGCTTCGGTTAATATATCGGCAGCTATCGAGAGAATTGCCTTTGTATTGTTTATCGGAATGGCCAATGCCAGCGCAATTATGGTGGGGAATAAAATTGGTGAAGGAGATGAAGATACTGCCTTCCTTTATGCAAAACGGCTGGTTCTTCTGGGCCCGATACTGGGTATTTTTACAGGAATTGTCGTTTTCCTTTTTTCACGTAATATATTGTCAATTTATAACGTCTCCGAAGAAGTATATCGGAATGCGTGTTTGATTCTTTCTGTTTTCTGCTTTGTAATGCCCTTTAAAATATTTAATATGATTAACATCGTAGGGATTTTAAGAAGCGGCGGTGACACAAAATACTGCCTGTTCCTGGATACGGCGGGAGTATGGCTGATCGCCGTTCCACTCGGGTTTATCGGTGGTCTGGTATACCATCTGCCGCTTTTTACCGTATACTTATTGGTCAGCCTTGAGGAGGTATTCAAGCTCTTCTTCGGTGTAAAGCGTTTTCTGTCCGGAAAATGGCTGAATAATGTAGTAAAAAATATGGCTTAGCAGATATTATTGAGGAAATAATCCCTTCCTATCATATTCCTATAATAATCCTTTTTTATTCAGGACATAATAAAAAAAACTGGAAAGAGTGATTAAATGCGGGTTGGAATTCCGAAGGGATTATTGTATTGCAAATACCATCCCTTTTTTAAAACCTTCTTTTCCGGCCTTGGAGCCGAAGTTATCTCTTCTGAGGAAACAAATAAAAAAATATTGGATATGGGGGTTAAGGCCTGTGTTGACGAGGCATGTCTTCCTGTAAAGGTATATCACGGACACGTGGCCTCAATAAAAGACAACTGTGATTTTTTAGTTATACCCCGTATTATGCGGATTTGCAGGTGTGAATACATTTGTCCCAAATTCTGCGGTCTTCCGGAAATGATTACAAACAGCATCCCGTCTCTGCCAAGGATTACAATGGAGCCTTTGTATATGCATACAGAAACGGATTTCATCAAGTGGTGCTTATCCGCCGGGTCAGTCATCACCTGTAACAAAAAGAAAATCAAAAAGTCCTTTTACATTGCAATGAAGGCACAACGCAATTATCAAACGGGTATTTATGAGGATGGTAAAGGTCTGACAGTAATGCTGGCCGGACACCCTTATATTATTAATGATGAATTTCTGAACATGGGTATTGCGGGAAAACTTCGATCCAAAGGCATTGGAATAGTGACCGAAGAGTTTGCAAATGACGGAATCTGCAGATCGCAGGTAAAGGAGCTTGTGAAAAAACCTTTCTGGACATTCCAGCGCAGGCTTTTTGGTGCAGCAGCCGCGTTTTACAAACAAAAGAAAATAGACGGTATTATTTATCTGTCTTCCTTTGCCTGCGGTATTGATTCGGTTATTGTGGATCTCATCCGTTACCACGTGGGAGAATTTCCAATGCTGGTTATAAAGCTCGACGAGCATACCGGTGAAGCAGGAATGGATACCCGGTTGGAAGCATTTATTGACATGCTTGAAAGGAGGCTGATTCGTGAAGATAACAATACCGCATATGGGAAATGTTTATATGGCAATCAAAATTTTGTTTGACAGCCTTGGAATTGATTATGTGATCCCTCCTCTTAACAACAGGGAAGCTCTGATTTTAGGTTCCAAATATTCTCCTGAGGAAATATGCCTTCCGTTTAAATTGATGATTGGCAATTACATTGCAGGAATACAGGAAGGAGCCGATACGGTTCTTCTTGTTGGGAGCTGTGGACCGTGCCGGTTTGGAGAATATTCGGAACTTCAGATACGGATTCTGAAGCATTTAGGTTACGAGGTCGATTTTATCGTGCTGGATCCTGTTCATAGTATTGGATTTCATGAACTCATGAAGAGAATCCGCAGAATAGGAAACGAAAGCAAAAAGACTGCACTTCAGGGAATTAATGCTGCCGTTTCAGCTATTTCCGCCATGAATCTCATTGATGCCATTGAAGCAAAAGCACATGAGATGGCCGGATATGAGAAAAATAACGGCGAATGCAAACGTCTGCTGTCCAACTGTAAAAGCAAAGTTTTTTCGTGTAATCACCCTGATGAGTCCATTAAAATTCTAAAGGAATATCACAAAAAAATGGAAGCGCTTACCGTTGATTCCAGTAAAAATCCTTTAAGAATAGCCATTATAGGTGAAATCTATACGGTCATTGAGCCTTTTTCAAATTTATATATTGAAGATATATTGATGGATATGAAAGTATCCACCAAAAGGACACTTACGCCTTCATGGTGGGTTAAGGATACTCTTTTCAAAACCATGAAGCTGAATTCAAGGGAACTAATGCATGCTTCTGAAGAATTTCTTCCTTTGTGTATAGGCGGGCATGCCAGGGAATGCATCGGCGGAGCTGTTCTGGCAGCCAGAGAACACATGGATGGAGCCATACAAATATTCCCGATGGGATGCATGCCCGAAATCGTTTCCAAATCCATCCTGCCAAATGTATCAAAAGAAAAAAATCTTCCCATACTATCGTTGGTAGTGGATGAAATGACCGGTGAAGCCGGATATATGACCCGTATCGAGGCTTTCCTCGATTTACTTGAAAGGAGACGTGAATATGTACGCATTGGGAGTTGATGTGGGATCGGTCAGCACAAATATGGTGCTTGTTGATACAAACGGGACTGTTGTTGAAAAAAGTTATATCCGTACTATGGGCCGTCCTATGGAAGCCGTCAGAAACGGTCTGACACTGCTGGGGGAAAAGTATGACGACAGGCAGATCCAGGCGGTGGGTACAACGGGAAGCGGCAGAATGATTGCTTCCATACAGGTTGGAGCCGATATTGTAAAAAATGAGATAACAGCTCATGCCATCGCGGCAATTAATATGGATGCGGATGTAAAAACCATTCTTGAAATTGGCGGACAGGACTCAAAAATTATTCTTATACGGGACTCGGTTGTTACGGATTTCGCAATGAATACGGTATGTGCGGCCGGAACAGGCTCTTTTCTGGACAGACAGGCTGAGCGGCTCGGTATTCCGATTGAAGAATTCGGAGATTATGCCCTGAAAGCCACCGTACCCGTCAGAATAGCCGGCCGGTGTGCGGTATTCGCTGAATCCGATATGATACACAAGCAGCAACTGGGCTACAATACCTGTGACATCATCGGGGGACTGTGTGACGCTCTGGTCAGGAACTACCTGAGTAATGTGGCAAAGGGAAAAGAACTTCTTCCAAAGGTAATTTTCCAAGGAGGAGTAGCGGCCAACAAGGGAATCCACAAAGCTTTTGAGAATACGCTGGACCTTCCGGTTACGATACCCGCTCACTATGATGTGATGGGGGCCATTGGCGCTGCAATTTTGGCAAGAGAAAAACTGTCACGGGAGAAGATGAAGACAAATTTTAAGGGTTTTGCTGTTTCAAAAGCTGAATTTATATCCCGGAGCTTTATCTGTAACGGGTGCTCAAACCAATGCGAGGTAGTAAGCGTTCTGGAAAACCAGAAAGCTGTTGGTTTTTTTGGTGACCGGTGCGGTAAATATACCGAAACCATCAATCCATTTCCTGCTGTTCACCAATAGTGCAGGCGGCTATATATTTACCAATTTAGCGGAATGTCGTGCTTTAAAGCGCAAACCCTGCTTATTTCGTCAAATATCTCGAATTTTTTGTCTGCAGTAATCCGAATATTGGTGTATAATCTTATTGATTGTATGACTTTCGGGAGACTGCGACAACGATGTTTGATATTAAAGCTTTTTTCAAGCTGTTATGGCCTGTTTTGATTGAGCAGATTCTGGCTACAACCATTGGCATGGTTAATACCATGATGGTCAGTGGGGTCGGCACTTACGCTATTTCAGCGGTTAGTATTGTTGATTCCGTTAATTTTGTAATTATGAATCTTTTTATTGCCTTTTCAACAGGAGCTACTGTCATTGTAGCTCAAAGGATTGGCGCCAGGGACTATAAGCGGGCAAACGAATCGGCAAGCCATTCAATGTCGGCCTGTGTTTTTGCGGCTCTGGTTTCAGGACTGGCTTTTATTTTTCTGGGCAACCAAATTATTAATTTTCTCTTTGGTGAGGCCGAGGAGCTTGTTAAATCAAACGCTTTAATATATCTTGTATTTTCAGGCATCTCCTACCCGTTTCTTGCGATATTTTCCATGTCGGCCGGTATTCTGCGCGCCAGCGGTGACACAAAAGCTCCCATGAGGGCGTCGATATTATCCAATACGGTTAACGCGGGCATCGGAGCATTATGCATATATGTATTGAAGCTTGGCGTTACAGGTGCGGGAATTGCACTGTTATCCGCACGGGTGGTATCGGCGGTAATTTTATTTACGATTCTTTTACGTCCCGGAACCGGTGTCGGAATCAAAAAAATAACCGTTAAGCTGAAAAGGGATATATTATGGCCTGTTATGCGAATAGGTCTTCCCGCTTCCATTGACGGCCTGATCTTCAACGGCGGGAAACTTTTAATTCAGACGCTGGTGACATCCCTTGGTACGGTGTCCCTGGCCACCAACGGTGTGTCCGCCTCGGTAATAAGTCTTATCAATATTCCGGGTAATGCAATAGCATTGGTGGCCGTTACTATTATAGGGCAGTCTGTCGGCGCCGGAATTTATGGGAAAGCCCTTAAAAAAAATATTTTTTCTCTGGTCATCTGCGCCATGGTTCTCCTTATTGTCATGATCCTTCTAATCTTTCCCCTGCTTCCTTTCATACTGGAATTGTATTCTCCGCCTCCCGATGTAAAGTCATACGCATTGAGCATCCTTCAGCTAGTCCTTTTTTTCATGCCCTTCACCTGGCCGACAGCCTTTATACTTCCGGCATGCCTTAGAAGCACTGGGGATTCATTGTATGTTACCATTATATCTGTCCTCAGTATGTGGCTTATTCGTGTTCTCGGAGGATGGATTTCAGTGAAACACCTGGGTTTGGGTCTGACCGGTATTTGGTTTTTCTGGTGCATGGACTGGGTGGCAAGAAGCATCATTTTCTTTTTTAGAGGAAGGACAAGCCGATATGTCAATAAACCACAGAGATTAAACGACACTCCTGTTACATAATATTCATTTTAGTGAACTCCATGTCAAGCCACTTTACGCATAAATCCATCCAGGATGAAGCATGAAGATTTACACATAAACCATTTTCATCGGTTTCTTCCGTTGCAAGGGATAAACCATGACAACCATAAGGATACACATGATACTCAAACGGAATATTATTTTTTTTAAGAGCCTTTGCAAATAAAATACTGTTTTCAATATGTACTGCCGAATCCTCAAAAGTGTGCCACAGAAATGTTACAGGAGTGTGCGGCCCAACCTGTTTCTCAAGACTCATAAGCTCTGTAAGCATTATGCCTGGATTTTCTCCGAGAAGGTTCACAAATGAACCTGCATGTTTGTATTCACCTGAAGTAATTACGGGATAACAAAGAATCAAGGCATTGGGCTTATTCATTCCCTGTATAATACCATCCTGATCATATGCAAAATCCTTATTCCAATGTACGCCCAGAGAAGCCGCCAGATGCCCTCCTGCTGAAAACCCGCATACTGCAATAGACTCAGTCTCCACGTTCCATTTGTCTGAATTCTGCCTTATGATGCACATTGCTCTTGACAGATCGTGAAGGAGCTGAGGGTGTTTTCTGGGTGCAACACTGTAATGCAGTACAAATGAATGGTATCCCGCCGATACAAACTTTAAGGCTATCGGTTCAGCCTCTCTTGGAGAAGTATGCCAATATGCACCACCCGGACATATTAATACCGCCCCTCTTTTTTTATTTCTTTCATGTATATATGTATTAATGTATGGCCTGAATCCATCATCAGACTCACCATGGTACTTTAATCCTTCCCAGATGTCAATTTTCCTGCAAATCATCGTAAAACATCTCCTTTTGCCGCAGCATACCGATTCCCTCTCTCATTCAAGATTCAATGAGCGCTTGCGCGAATTGCGCGCCAAAACGCGGGCGCTAAAACGCCTACACAACGCGTTTTGTGTGCATCACGCCCGCGAGCGTTTGATAAAATCCCCGGATCAAATGTCATCTTTAAATTATTATATTCCAGAATCTCCGTCAAGTCCAGACATCTATTCGAATTGCTGCCGTAAATATCTCTTTCATTTTCATGCAGTAATTCCCACTTTGATCTTTCGCTCCGGAATCCACTTTTTCTCCCATTCAAGAGTCGGAGCGGCGGCCCATCTTTAATATACCCCTTTATTTGTCGAATTATGTCGAATATATATATTGTTGACATTATATATTATTAATGTAAAATGGAATGTGAAGAGGGACATGTGTCGAAACGAAAGGGGGTATTGCAATGGATATTAATAAGCTTAAACTTGATAAGCTGGAGCCAATCCAAATAGATGAACAGTTGAATATCAGCAGAATCAAGACGGACCCTGGATTCAGGGATTTATCTGACGGTATATATAAAAAACTTCAGGAATTATTGAAAAATCCCTCCTCGGCAGGTATAAGCTGCTGTATTGAAGGCTGCTGCGTAAGCTGGTGCTGCGTAAGAATTATCTAGAACGTGGGGGTACATACAAATCATTGTAAATTGTTTTTTCTGGAATAAATAAGTTGAAATGCGATGTTTACAGGAAAAAGATAGTATGTCTCTCTTCAGAATTTCAAAGCTATGGAGGAAAATATATGTATACAACCAGTAAGTTTAACCATCTTACTAAAATAGAGCTGCCCGACGGAGCGTCCCGATATATCCTTAGTAACCTTCTTACAGGTGCATCTATGATAATCAATAAAAAGTATTATGATATTTTTATAAGTGACAAAGTCCTTCCTGAAAACGTTGATAAGGATTTTTTGCACCACCTTCTCAATAGATGCTTTATCTATAAAGATATTGAAGAGGAAGAAGCTGTAATCTGCAAAGTAGCCGAAAAGTATTGTGACAGGGAAAGTCTTGCGGCGGGGCTCGGCGGAGGTTATTACGGTTTTATAACTTCCCTTCACTGCAACCTTGCATGCCCGTATTGCTTTCAGCGAAAAAATGCATCAAAATTCGGATTTCTCACTAAAGAAATGATTGATAAGGCAATAGATTTTATTTATAAAAACGAGGAAATGATAAAAGAAAAGTTCAAACTGGATATTACATCTCCTAAAATATCCGTTACAGGCGGCGAGCCGCTTCTTTTAAATAAAGAAAACAAAGAGGCCTTTTTACACCTCATAAAAAGGCTGAATGAAATGAATTACCAATATAGTATAACAACAAATGGCACAAATCTGATTGAATTTTCGGAATACTTCACACCGGGTGAAAACTGCCGCAATATTCAGGTTACCCTGGACGGTCCGAGGGAAATACATGATAAGCGCAGGAAATACAAAGACGGCAGTCCGTCCTTTGATATAATATGCAGCAACATTGACTTCGCTCTGAAACAAAACTGGAAAATAACACTTCGTGTAAATCTTGATATGAATAATGTCGCATATCTGTCACAGCTTGCAGATTATATTATAGACAGGGAGTTTTATAATAACAAAAATTTCTATGCATATGTTTCTCCGGTTACAGACCATGGAAATCTTGGAGATTACGAAACTCCAAAAGATGAGGCAGATCTTCTGGAAACCCTTCTTGGAATTGTTGAAAAAAAGCCCTATATAAAGGAAGTATTCGATATAAAACACTTCAGGGGCTTTAATTATGTTGAACGCATGCTTATAGAGAACAACCCGAGATATCCGGTTTTATTCAGGTGTGAAGCGGTAATGGGCATGTATATTTTTGCTCCCGAAGGAGATATTTATATGTGCCTGGAGTCAGTTGGAGATCCTTCCCTCAGTGTCGGGAAATATTCCCCGGATTTGGTTTTGAATGAAGAGATATATTCGAAGTGGGCAAGAAGGAATGTAATGAACCTTAAAGATTGTCAGAATTGTAAAATTAAATTCCTGTGCGCAGGCGGATGCAGTATGGAATGCATAAATAACAATACCGAGTCTGCCTGTATGCCCTTCTTAAGGGAAATGGATATGGCATGGAAGTATTACGGGAGGACAAAACCGGAACTGTTTGCCGTTTGAATAATATCCTCTGCCTGGTTTGCCGGTTGAAAATATTTTAAACCTTTTTTTATATCTTTACGTTGCAAATGAAAAGGGAATAGAAAATCATATCCTTCATCGAAGAAGACTCTCTTATAACAACGGAAGCAATTGCTTCCGCTGTTATAAAATGCACGTCATCTATATTTTTCAGCTTGGAGCTTAAACATTTCGGCGTATTTTCCATCGAAATCCATCAGCTGGCTGTGTGTTCCCTGTTCGATGATCCTGCCGTTTTCAAGCATGTAAATTTTATCAGCCATCTTGGTAGTTGAAAGACGGTGAGAAATAAGTACCACCGACTTTTTAACCGATTCATTCAGGATCGCTTTATTCACCTTGTATTCAGAGATGGGATCCAACGCGCTGGATGGTTCATCAAGAACGATTATTGAGCTATCCTTGTAAAAGATACGACTTAATGCAACCTTTTGCGATTCTCCTCCCGACAGGTTTACACCCTCATCGTCAAACTCTCTGCCTAACTGCGTATGAATGCCGTTTGTCAGTTCACACATTCTATCGCCGAATTCACTGGTTTTTAAAGCGCTTTGAGCTTTTACCTCATCTATTTCACTGTTATTCATCACCACATTTTTAAGGAGCGACGTTGAATATAACTGGTAATCCTGAAATACGGTACTGAATAGATTTCGGTACTGTGCGATTTTGAATTCTCTGACATTGACGCCATTTAGCAGTATTTCCCCCTCAGTGGGTTCGTACAGCCTTAATAACAGCTTGATCAGAGTTGTTTTTCCGGCGCCGTTATATCCTACAAGTGAGATCTTTTCACCCGGAGAAATCTTTAGATTTATATTGCCAAGAATATTTTCTCCATCATCCGTATAGCGGAATGACACATTTCTGAACTCAATGATACCCGTATTCGCATCCAGTGACCTGGAGTTTTTATTGTCCTTGATTCTGCCCTCATAATTCAGAAACTTAATGATTTTGTCAATATAAAGACTGTTTTGCTCAAACTCTTTCAGTACATCTGAAAAGTTCTTCATATTGTTCTTTAATTGTCTGGAAGACCTGTAAAGCGCCGTTAGTGTACCAAAACCCACTATTTTCAGCACAATAGCGTTATATAAAAGATACATGAGGTAGATGCCGTCAAACAGGAATGTTTTGCATATGTAATCATTAATAAACCCAAACAGAACCAGCTTTATTGTTTTTCTTTTCGCTACCGCTTCCAGCTTTTTGTTAGAATCCAGAAAATCCTGATACAGCTTTTCTTTTACCTCACTTAAGCGAAGCTCCTTGGCAAACTCGGAGAGATAAATCACACGGTTGATATAATCTCTTTTGCGTTGAAGCGGCCGCATTTCATCATCAAGCTCAAGTTTTGCCTTGTTGGATTTTCTATTGACAAATACCGTAAGGGTTACAGCGAAAACTACAATATAAAGGCCGAACCGGTCTGTCATCAAAACAAATACGCCGGCTGTGATGATACCGGCAATTGCTCCGATTAACTTCTTAATAGTATCAAGAACTTTTTCCACCCTTCCGGTCGCTTCGCTCATCGACCAGACAAAATCATTGTAAAAGCCCGGATTATCATAGCATTCCAAATCAAGCCCCGCCGCTTTTTCGAACAGTTTTATCCTGATTGCTTTATTGATGTTTTCCTTCGCCTTTGGCTCAATATAAGCCGATTTATAATTCCACCAGATAAAGACAACACAGACGGTTGTAAAAACGGAGACAACAAAAATCAACACATTTTTAAAAGGCCTCTGGTATTGGATACTGTCAACAATGTATGCAATGAGATAGATGTGCTCGAAAAAAACAATAACTTCATGCAACGCCTGATCAAAAATCCCAGTCAGCGTGTAAAGCGGAGCTTCTTTGAACGCAAGCTTGAAAATCAGCCAATTGTTCGAAATTAATTTTGTAAAACGTACTCTATCCAACGTCATCCAAATAGACCTCCTGCAGGTAATTCTTTGCCTGTTTTAAAAACATGTCCGCATAAACACCTTTTTTACCCATCAAGCATTGATGACTGCCCTCTTCAATGACGCTTCCGTTTTCCATGACGACTATCTCATCTGCCATAGCGGCTGAAGACAACCGGTGTGATATGATGACGGAAATTTTTGCGTCTCCATTCTGTGACGGACTGCAAAGACGCATGATAGATTCATACATCTGATATTCCGCAACAGGATCCAGAGCGCTGGATGGCTCGTCCAGAAGTAGTATCCCGCAATTTTTTGCAAATGCCCGGGCAATTGCTATTTTTTGATATTGGCCTCCTGAGAGGATTGCTCCTGTTTCATCAAATTCCCGGGTTAAAAGCGTATCTTCCTGTTTCGGCAATGAAGAAACTTTCTCGAACATTTCGCATTGCTTCAACGCCTGAACAGCTTTTTTACGGATTTCAACATCAATAATGCTGTTCATGATCACATTTTCAAGTACGGTCATCGAGAAAATCTGAAAGTCCTGGAATGTGGTTCCGATAAGCCGACGGTATTCGTTTATATCATATTTTTTTATATTGATTCCGTTCAGAAGAATTTCTCCTTCGGAAGGATCGTAAAGGCGCATTATGAGCTTTATAAGCGTTGTTTTCCCGGCGCCGTTATGACCTACAAGGGCAGCTTTTTTTCCTTTGGTAAAAATAAGATTGATATTTTTTAAAACCGGTTCGGTCTGTCCGTCATAGGCAAAGGTAACATTACGAAATTCCAGGGTTTCCGCCCCTTTGACAGGTACACGCTGCGCTTCGTCAACTATCTTGTTCTCATAGCCCATAAACTCCCGCAGGTTTTGTATGTATATACCATTTTGATATGATGTTACAATGCTGTCTGACAAATTGATCAGCATCCATGTGGTGCTGACAATTGCGCTCGCGAGCACAATAAAATCGCCGATACTGATGGTTTTCAGAACCATGGCGTTGTATGCGGAATACAACCATACCCCTTCAAAGAAAAGAGGAAAGGCGATTACGCTTTTAAGTATACCTGCAAAAAACGCTTTTTTAGCATATTTTTGAGCCACGGAAATCAAGCCTTTATACGCGGTATCGTAAATTTCTTTGAGTACCTTAAAAACACCTGATAATCTTATTTCTTTAGCAAATTTCTGCAGGTAAACGGTTCTGTTAACATAGTCCTGTCTGCGCTGATATGGAATGTTTTCATTATTCCGGTTATATTGAATTTTATTCCACATCTTACCGAAGAGAAAATTACCGATAAAAGGCAGAATCGTACATAAGGCGGTTAGTTTATTTATGCAAAAAATTACATAAATAACATATGTCGACGACAAAAGCGCGCTAAAAACCATAGGTAAGTTTTTCAGAACCGATGCGGCTCTTGTATAAACCTCAGAAGATGCTTTTGTATAACTGTCATAAAATTCAGGATTTTCATAGCAGCTTATATCAACTGAGGTGGCTTTTTCAAATAACAGCATATTTAAGTGGTAATGCAATTTTTGATCGTTCATTTGTGTAAACCTGTTGACAAACCATGTATCAAAGACGGAAAATATCAGCATAAAAAGCAAAACCCCGGCCAAAAAAAAGGCAACCTCGGTAAAACCCCGTTTAAATTCAGCCGCACCAAACAGATAGTTCATGAACGTGACCGAGAAAAACACCCATAAACCAAAATCAAGCAGACTCGATAAAAAGCTAAATATTACCCTTTTGGGACTTATTTTCCATATAAGCTTCATAAAGTAAAAATTATTAGTAACAGCATTGATTTTATTTTTTGAACTCTTAAGATCCATTTTACCTCCTAAATATATTGGAACTAAATAACTTTCAGTGTATGAATCGACGGATTTTACATGATATCGGCTAAAAATTTATAATTTTTTTTCGTTATTGCAGCTGAAACATAATGAAACTCTTCAAGTGACAATTAATTTTAGATATGATATCATATTGTGGTAATTATGTCAATATGTGCGTTGAAGCAAAGACATGGGCAAATTTTTCTGTCTAGGTGTAATTTGCATTAAAACTATGTTAAGTCATAAAAACACATTACGGATGAATTAATCTCTGCATAAGGCCGTTCGGAAGGTTTATGAAAATCAAGGGGGTTCCTTATTTTTAAAAAGAACCCCCTGAAATTTTATTATTAACATATGCCCTAAATTAAAATAAAATATCTTTGTTGAATTCATTAATTTTTCTATCAAACGCAGGCTGAAATACCTACCCTTTTTCTGTTTTTACTCTGTTTTCTCCCAAAGATTTCTGCTATTTATTTTATATTATATACAGCATTTAAATAATTCTTTCTGTCTTTAAAACTTCAGCGGAGAAATTAAACTACCAAAGATCTTGCTTGCATCTTTTAACCTATCAATCTGCATTTTCATCTCACGAGTAAATGCTTCCGGCATTTGCAGCCTGCTGAATATTTTCTCCATCCTTTCCATCTTTTCAAGGTATTTGTCCGTTCTTATCGAAAACTGGTCTATGTATTCCTCCATAGAGTATTCCCGGTTTAAATACTTTTTAAATAATGCTTTTAAATCTTCATACTTAGGAATCATTCCAACAGGAGTCTTTAAAGCATCATACTCACCATTTACACGTCCATCTGCCCAAAGTATCCAGATTTTTTTATCAAGTTTACTGTTCATATATTTTCCATTCCGGTCTTTAAGAAAGTAGTTTGTAGCATATATAGTAGGAGCTTTGGAGAGTTTTACGCCAAAATCAAGATGATTTTCAACATATTTGCCCAGAGGTACTGAAACAAAGTCGAGGTTTGCCATAGGATCATGATGCCTTACCCCTTCCTTGCCGATAGTGGCGGCGGTTGTTTCGGATTCTACCGTGGCACCTACAAAAACGCCATGTGACCAGTTAAGGGATTCAGCAATGGGCACTGTTGTGTCAGAATCTCTGCCACCATAAACAATAGCCTGCACTTTCACCCCCGCAGGATCGTTTATTTTTTCATCGGCGTTTTTAAGCTCATTGATAGCAATTGTATATCTTGCGTTTTTATGGGCATAAATTATTTCTTTGCCTTCCCTATCCTTCTTTCCCTTATACCAATGTCCTGAGAAATTTTCACCCTCATCCGGCGCTTCCATTCCCATTCCGAGCCAGTATGGTTTTTTATTATTGATCAATACATTTGAGAAGATTATTTCTCTCGGTGTTGTAAGCGCTTCATAAATAAGCGGATCATCACCTGGATTAACATCCTGTATAATTCCGAAGATGCCCTTTTCCACATTGACACCCTGCATCTTTCCGTTAATATTTCTAAGATAAGCAATATCATCCCCAACAATCGTCTGTCCAGGAATCATGGCTGTACTGGTCTTACCGCAAGCACTTGGGAATGCACCTGCAAAATATGTAATTCGTCCGGGTTTTCCATGGACACCCATAAGAAACATATGCTCTGCAAGCCAATCCTGGTTATTGGCTTTTTGTATTGCCAGCCTGAAAGCAAGCTTTTTCAGCCCTACACTATTTCCGGCATACTGATTATTTACCGTATATACTCTATTGTCCACCAGATCAATGAATATTCTGCGCTTGTCCACATTTACTGTTTTTCCGTCTTCTAGCTTTCCGGCCGAATGAAGGAAGAATAAAAAGTCATCTGAACCCTTTAATCTTTTAAACTCTTCGAAACCTGTCCTATAGAGTATTTCTTCACTATGAGTAACATAAGCGGAATCTGTTATTTGCATTGCTCTTATTGAAAAAGATGAATTTGTCGGTCCAAGACAGAAAAAACTGACAAGCATTTCCCTGCCTTCCATTATTCCTTTCATTATATCAGTAACTTCGGCAACACCCTCTGCCTGAAGCATGGAATTGACCTCCATTCCCCAGTCAACTTTTTCTGATACCAGATATCTGGTATTTATCTTGTCCCTACCCTGGTCATAAATACCGTCAAAATGAATGGTATGACCTTTCATTTCAAGTTTGGCTTCTTCCCCATTCTTAAGAGCAAGCTCCCGTATATAGGCAATGTCTTCTTCAGCATCTGTTATTACTGAAACTTTAGCTGGTTTACAAAGCTCTATGGCTTCATTTAAGTAGTCCATTACCTTCTTGTTACCAAGTTGTTCAAGTTTTTTTCGACTTTCCTCATTGATTAACATCAAAAAACCCCCTAGAATTATGATAAATGTACTTTTTCCAAACATAATCAATGTGACATTATACCGTTATTTCAGTATAATGTAAAACACAAAGGGAATATGCCTAAAAAAAACAAATTTCTCATCTATTATACTACTAATCAGATATATATAAAAGAAATTATATCGCTTTTGCTATAAAACTAATATAAAAAAGGGTATTGCTCGGAAATTCAGGTTACAAAAATCCGAACTGCTAGCGTAAACTTCATATAATATGGAGATATAATAGTTGATAACATCTTGATTCTACTGCATTAACGAATACTACTGAATTAATATGCATAAATATTTCTGAAAATCACATATTTAATGCATAAAATACCGGTGTGAAGGTTTTTATGCATTAAATACGATTGATTTTTGAATTAATGCAGTAGAATCAATCTTTAAGCCCACCACATCTCTCCTGTTTTTTCAAACACCATGACATCCTTAAGGAACCGGATTGCTTTCTGGAGTCCTTCATTTGCAGACATTAAGCTGTCTTCATGCTCAATGGAAAGAACATAATCATAATCGATTATACAAAGAGCACTTACGATGTCCTTCCAAACCTTATGATCATGTCCATAACCTACTGTTCTGAATATCCAGGAACGGGTTACCTCATCTCCGTAATGCTTAACATCCAAAACACCATTCATGGCCGTATTGTAAATATCAATTTTTGTATCCTTTGCATGGAAGTGATAAATGGAATCACCAAGCCTTTTTATAGCAGCAGCAGGATCAATACCCTGCCAGAACAAGTGGCTTGGATCGAAATTAGCTCCAATAACATCTCCAACTGCTTCACGCAGCTTTATTAGAGATTCCGGATTATATACCGAAAAACCGGGATGCATTTCAAGGCATATTTTATTGACTCCGTGATTCTTAACAAATTTTGCCATTTTATCCCAATACGGAATCAAAACTTCATTCCATTGATAATCCAATATCTTAAGAAAATCTTCCGGCCAGGGACAGGTTACCCAGTTTGGATATAGTGAACCGGGAGAATCCCCCGGACAACCGGAAAAGCCGGCAATCCGATCAACACCCAGTTTTTCTGCAAGGAGTACTGTCTTTTTAAAATCATCATGAAAGGAACGGGCTATTTCCTTTTGGGGATGAACCGGATTCCCGTGACAGCTAAGTGCGCTGATCTCCATATCATACTTTTTCAATAATTCTTTTAGCTGCCTTATCGCTGTTTCATCTGACAACAGTACGTCAGGATTTACATGAGCCTTTCCAGGATAGCCGCCTGTACCAAGCTCAACCGCCTGTATACCTGATTCTTTCAGATACGCAAGACTCTCTTCCAGACCTTTGGATGAAAGAAGAACTGTAAATACTCCAAGTTTCATAATTTTACTCCATTCTTATTTGTTTTCTATTTAATCAAGGCAGCAAGTCACCTGTTATATTCTCATATGCCCTGACATTGCTCTTAAATTCTAAAAACTGATATTTACCGATTCCAAAGAAGGAATATCAGTCTTATCCTGTTCCACAGCAAAGAAGTGTACTCCAGTTTCAAGACTTTGATGATGCCTTTCATATCAATAACACCATTTCCCACTTCAACAAATCTACATTTATCTTTGGTTTTCATATCCTTACGGTTTTCCCTGTTCTGGCAGACTCCAGACAGGCGAGCACAATACGTAATGCCATAAAACCTTCATTACCGTCAATTTCAGGTTTTTTCCCACTGTTTATCGCATCAATGAACATATCAATAACTCCGGATGCTGACTGGTTATTATTTGTTTGGATTTTGCCAACTTGATAAAATACTTTTTCACGATTCTTCCTGGATATCTCAATAGGAAAATCAGGATTATCATAAATCTTAATAACGCCATTTGAGCAATACAGAACCGTACTGTTGTCTTCCGCGCCATAATAAGTCCAGCTTGCTGTCAGAGTTCCATAGATTCCGCCTGCGGATTTCAAAAGACAAATTGCATTATCATCCACTTCAATCGGTTCGCCCTTTTCATTAGTTTTATCAAGGGTAGTAACATATGCTTTTACCTCAACTATTTCATCACCAATAAGCCAGCGGATCAAATCTGCCTTGTGTACTCCAAGATCTCCCATAGCACCGATAAATGCTTCATCATACTTAAAAAACCATGTGTGTTTGCCCATATCCTGGCTCCAGTACTCAGGCCCTCCATGACCGAACGTAGTCCTGAAAGTAAGAACCCTGCCCAAATCACCGGTTTGTAAAATTTCCCTGGCCCGGATATGCGCTGCTGCCAAACGCTGATTATGTCCGATCATCAAAAATTTTCTTTCCTTTTCGGCTGTATCAATCATCTCCTGTGCCTCTTTAACCGAGGTTGCCATGGGCTTTTCACATAATACATGCTTTCCGGCTTTTAAAGCGGAAATACTTATAGGCGCATGGCACTTATTCGGAGTGCATACGCTGACAGCGTGAATCTCTTTGTCCCCAAGCATTTCTTCCAATGTCTTGTAAACTTTACCGCCATATTTATCAGCCATTTTTTTCGCACGTTCCTTTTTTGGATCATAATATCCAACCAAAACACAGTCTTCTCTTGAATAATACTCGGAAATATGTCTTGAAATAGAGATTGATCCACAACCGATTACCCCAATTCCTATCATTGTGATTACCCCTTTCAACCGTTTTTTGTTATTTTACCTATACTTTTTATTACGCATATCAATCTGTCATAATTTTTTCTAACGGCTCTACCATCGGACATCCCAGTTTATTAATCCTTTTAATTGGCTTTACCCACTTCAGGGCATTGATAATGACTCTTTGAATATCTTTATGGTAATAAATCGGAAATGTCTCATGACCTGGCTGAAAATAAAATATTTTTCCGTGTCCTCTATGATAGCAGCAGCCGCTTCGGAAAACCTCTCCTCCCTGAAACCATCCTATAAAAACAAGAGCGTCCGGAACAGGAATATCAAAGAATTCACCGTACATTTCCTCCCTGTCCAGTTCTATATACTCACCGATTCCCTCTGCAATCTGATGACCTGGATCAACAACCCATAGCCTTTCGTGTTCATTAATCTCACGCCACTTTAAATTGCAGCTGGTGCCCATTAATTTTTTAAAAATCTTTGAATGATGGCCTGAGTGTAGCACGATAAGTCCCATTCCTTTTAAAACCCTTTCATGAATTTTATCCACAATGGCATCCTGTACTTCGTGATGGGCTGCATGACCCCACCAGATCAAAACATCCGTATTATCGAGAACATCCTCAGTTAGGCCGTGTTCAGCCTCGTCCAGAGTCGCTGTTTTTACATCAAACTCCCCGGTGGATTCCAAAAAGTCTTTTATAACAGTGTGAATCCCCTCGGGATATACCTGTTTAACAATACCTTCCTTTTTTTCATGCCTGAATTCATTCCAGACTGTTACCTTGATTTTCATGTTAATCTCTCCTTTTTATTTGCTTTTTTTCTTGATCCTTACCCAAGGAATAAATACCTTTCTGCATTACCTTGCCTATTTTACCGTTGACTCACGGATAATCAGCTCATGTTCCAAAAAACAGCTGTTGGTGTTGTTATAACCTTGCCGCATAACATTCAGCAGCACCTCCATGGAAGTGCAACCCAGATCATACATGGGCTGTGAAATTGTCGTAATGGATGGTTTAAACATTCGCGAAAAATGTATATTGTCAAAACCACAGACCGAAATATCCTCAGGTATCCGTAATTTTTCCTCCATAGCAGCACATACTGCGCCAATTGCCATTAAGTCAGAAATACAGAAGAGCGCCGAAATCTTTTTTTCAAGATTTAATAAATGGTTCATTACCCGGTATCCGCTTTTATAGCTGTAATCCCCGTTGCAGAAAAAACTAGAATTAGGGTTTATACCGGCATCGGAAAGGGCCCTTAAAAACCCATTTTTTCTTAATGAGGAAGATAAAAATTGATTATTTGCTCCGATAAAACCTATCAACTTATGGCCAAGACTGATTAAATGACTCGTCGCCTTATAAGCCGCTTTTTCATTGTCAATTGATACATGCGGAACAGGTATTCCTTCTTTATATTCACAGCATTGAACCATAGACACTTCCATGGACAGCTCCGTCAATTCCTCACATGACATCTCGGATGCCATGAGTATGACTCCGTCTGCAAGGCAGTTCCTTAGCATCTTAATATATTTCTTTTCTCTTTTTATATCCGAATCCGTATTACACAGCATAATGCTGTAACCATTCCTGTTTGCGATGTCTTCAATTCCTTTTACAATACCGGAATAAAAAGGATTTGATATGTTTGGCAGAAGCACCAGAACCCTCTCGGATTTTGTCCTTCTTAGATCCCTGCCCAAAAGATTCGGACGATAATTAAGTTCTTTTATAGCTTTTGTAACCTTTTCTGCCGTTTCAGGTGATACATTTGTACTGCCATTTATTACCCTGGATACTGTTGCTACAGATACACCAGCCAACGCGGATACATCATTTATAGTTGCCATTACTGTCTCCAATGTAAAGCATTACATATGTGTAATGCTCTTTATTTAATAATATATATCATTAAATTTGTAATCCATTACATGAAATATATTATATAATCTTTTTTTCCCTAAATCAATACCATATGTATAATTTTTTGAATTTTTTTTGAATTAGATTCCCGAAACGTTTATTCCTTGCATAACCCTATATGAATAAAAAATAACTGATATACGTTAACACAGACAGAGAAGCGGTGTAGCCTTCCGACTGTACTGTTCCCGTTTACAATACTTCTTTTCACATCCGCTGAAATAAGATGGGTTTTTATCTATGATTAATAAACAGGTTTATTAATCATATCTTTACCAATCCATTTTCTCAATACATCCGGCACCGCAACTGATCCGTCTTCTTGCTGGTATTGCTCAAGAATTGCCGGCAGTATCCTGCTGGTTGCAAGACCGGATGCATTTAATGTGTGAACATACTCTGACTTTCCTGAGGAAGATCTCTTAAAACGGATATTGCCCCTTCTCGCCTGATAATCATAGGCATTTGAGGCAGAACTCACTTCCTTGAAATCGTTCATGCTGGGTATCCATACTTCAATATCAAAGGTTTTTCCCATTGAAGCACTGCAATCCCTTGCCGCGAGTTTTGTGACCCTATGGAAAAGTCCCAATCCCCGTACAAGCCTTTCAGCCTTTTCAACCAATTCATCCAGAGCCATCTCGGAAGCTTCCGGTGCAGTATACTGGAACATTTCAACTTTATTAAACTGGTGACCGCGAATCATTCCCCGTTCTTCTGTTCGATAGCTCCCTGCTTCCTTACGGTAGCAAGGAGTATATGCAAAATATTTCTTCGGCAGTTCCTCTTCCTTCAATATTTCATTTCTGTGGTAGTTGATAAGAGCGGTTTCAGCAGTGGGCAGGATAAACTGCATGTTTTCATGTACTTCACCCGCTTCAACTTTAAAAACATCATCGGCGAATTTGGGAAATTGCCCGGCGGTATAACCGCATTGATAGGTTAAAATATGTGGTGGCAGCATAAACATATATCCATCCTTTAAGTGCTGTTCCACAAAGAAATTAAGAAGAGCCCATTCAAGAATGGCTCCTGCTCCTGTATATACCCAGAACCCGTTTCCTCCTAATTTTGCACCGCGTTCATAATCAATAAGCTTAAGATTTGTAGCCAAATCCACATGGTTCTGTGGTGCAAAATTATATTTGGGTTTTTCTCCCCATGATCTTAAAATTTGATTGTTTTCTTTTCCCCCGGATACAACATCATCTGCCGGGATATTCGGAAGGGAAGACAAAAATTGTTGTATTCTGTTTTCAAGATTCCGCAGTTGTTCGTCATTTTCCTTAATATAATCTGAAAGCGCCTTCATTTCAGAAATAAGTTCAGTAACATCAACACCCTCCTTTTTCAATCGGGGTATATCACCGGAAACCATATTCCTTCTTGCTTTTTGCTCATCATTGTAAACAATTAATTTTCTTCTCTGCGCATCCCATTGAAGCAGTTCCGTAAAATCCACCTTTTCCGCTCTTTTTGAAAGCGCTTTTCTGACTTCTAAAGGATTATTTCTTATTTTGTTTATATCCAGCATTTTAGTCACCTCTCGAATATCGTAAATTATCAAATTTGTTTTGTGCTTTATTCAAAGCTTCCACCTCTTCGATGGAAAGTTCTCTTTGCGGCTTGCCTTTCCGGATTTCCTTTGAGTAAACATAGGAATGATCTCTTGAATATATTCCTGTTAATATAAATCCATTTTTTCTTTCATCCATGGCAGCAATTGAAAAACTCATGTCATTCCCCATATTTTCAAAAGCATTGTAGTTAACAATTCCAAGATGTTGTATACAGTGGGGAATTTTTTTTTCAATTTCCTCAATTCTGTTGTTTGTGTTAACATGGACTTCCCTTTTCAGTTTATCCAAATCATTTATATACGATGTCATTAAATTTTCAACATCTTTATCACCCAAACCGTTCATTAACCTTTTGTATTTCTTGATCATACCATTTAGCCTTATGTTAAGTATAAAGAAAAAAATTATAGACAATGCGGAAAGTACCAGGGAAATATATAATATGTAATTTTCCATTCCAAAACCCCCAACTTTTATTTAAAGAAGAAAACAAACCGTTTTTGAACCACGGATATTTAATTCCTTAATTGCCTGACTTTAAAATAAAGTTTTTAGAAAAACCTGAGTCACTATTGTCTTTTAAAATTTTCTAGCTTCAAAAACCTTTCTATTTTCAATTTTAAGGAGGAATAATAAAATGTAATGATATTGTATTCCGATCCTTCGAAAAAAGCAATACAAAAGAGAATGCCACGTCCTATGATTTAACATTATTGGAAATTAGCTCAACAATGCGGTCAAATTCTTCGTTGGAGTAATACTCAATTATTATTTTTCCCTTATTGTTTTGATGCTGAAGATTAACCTTGGTTCCCAATATACTTTTAAGTTTTTCTTCCATATCAAGAATATTTTCATCTTTACCGGAATACTTTCTCTTCTTGTTTTCTTTATTGTTTATGCGATCATTTACAAATTTTTCTGTTTCTCTGACACTGAGATTCTTTTCAACAATTACATTAGCCATATCATATTGCATTTTTTGATCCGGAATAGTAATAAGTGTTCTTGCATGGCCTGGAGTTATTATATCTTCCGCTAACATTTTTTTTATATTATCCGATAAAGATAAAAGTCTGACAGAATTTGCTATTGCTGCCCTGCTCTTCCCAACCAGTTTTGACAAAAGTTCCTGGGTAAGACCATGTTCACTCATTAGCCTCTGATATGCTTCTGCCTCTTCTATAGGGTTAAGATCCTCCCTCTGAATATTTTCAATTAATGCCACTTCCATAATCTCACGGGTGGATATATCCTTTATAATTGCCGGAATTGTTTTTAGCCCGGCAATCTTTGCAGCCCGCCATCTTCTTTCCCCTGCAACAATTGAATAACCATTATCATTCTTTTTAACTATAATAGGTTGAACAATACCATGTTGACGTATAGATTCGGCCAAACTTTGAAGTTTTTCCTGATCGAAACTCTTACGGGGCTGATCTGTATTTGGTTCAACATCATTAATTTTAAGTTCACTAACAGCTGAGGCTCCTGAAAGAATATTTTCCGAATCCAGCAAAGCCCCTAATCCTTTCCCAAGACCTTTTTTCATTTTTTACCCTCCGAATACTCAATGACTTCATCGGCCAGTTCCATATAACATTCAGCACCTTTTGATTTACTGTCATACAAAATAATTGGGAGACCATAGCTGGGTGCCTCACTTAATCGTACGTTTCTTGGAATAATTGTACGATATACCTTATTACCAAAATATTTTTTTACTTCGTCTACAACCTGAATAGATAAGTTCGTTCTTGCATCAAACATTGTTAAAACAACACCCTCCACCTGTAAATTGGGGTTTAAGTGTTTTTGAACAATTTTAACCGTATTCATTAACTGGCTCAATCCTTCCAGTGCGTAATACTCACACTGAATAGGCACTAATATGGTATCTGCGGCTGTTAACGCATTTACAGTTATTAACCCCAGGGATGGGGGACAGTCGACTATAATAAAATCATATAATTTTTTTACACTATCAAGAGCGTTTTTTAATCTGGTTTCCCTGGAAATAACCGAAACCAGTTCTACTTCAGCGCCTGCCAACTGAATATTCGATGGAGATATGTAAAGATTATCTATTTTTGTTTTTATTAATGATTCTTCAATTTGAAAACCATTTATAATTACATCATATATTGATGTTTTGAATTGTGTTTTATCAATACCGAGACCGCTTGTGGTGTTACCCTGCGGATCAATATCTATTATCAGAACTTTCCTGCCTTTTACAGCAAGGCATGAGCTCAGGTTTACGGCTGTAGTTGTCTTTCCAACGCCACCTTTTTGGTTGGCGATCGCAATAATTTTAGACATAATTGTACACCCCGTTTTTAATGCTGTTTTTAATTATATCACATGAAAGAGTGAAATAAAACGGTGTTTCAAACAATGTTTCACGTGAAACATTTAATCTCCTTAAGAAAGACACTTCGCTTCTTCGGTTCCCTTCTCATATATCAAGGTTTGAAACTGACTTTGCATATTTGTGTATAAATTCTTTTCTGGGCTCCACTTTTTCTCCCATTAGAATTGTGAAAATTTCATCTGCAAGCACCGGATCATTCAAGTCTACTTTTAATATTTTTCTTGTTTCCGGATTCATTGTTGTATCCCATAGCTGTTCTGCGTTCATTTCTCCCAAGCCCTTATACCTTTGTATTGTCGTATTTGATTCTTCCTTTTTCCAACCCTTTTCGTTCAACAGCTTTTGAAGGTCCCGATCATTATACACATAGTGTTCTTCATTTCCTTTTTTTACCTTGTATAGTGGTGGTTGCGCAATATACACATGTCCTTTCTCAACTAAAGGCTTCATATACCGAAACATGAATGTTAACAGTAAAGTACGTATATGTGAACCATCAACATCCGCATCTGCCATGATAATTATTTTGTGGTATCTTAACCTGTTCGGGTCGATATCTTCACCAAAACCTGTACCCAATGCTGTAATTATAGGTGTAAGCTTTTCATTTCCGTATACTTTATCTGCTCTCGCCTTTTCGACATTCAGCATTTTCCCCCATAATGGCAATATTGCCTGAATTCTTCTATCTCTTCCTTGCTTAGCTGAACCACCCGCTGAATCACCTTCTACTATAAATAATTCACACAATTTCGGATCCCTTTCCTGACAATCCGCCAGCTTACCGGGAAGCGAAGTTGATTCAAGGGCTGTTTTTCTCCTTGTCATTTCTCTCGCTTTTCTTGCTGCTTCCCTAGCTCTGAATGATGTAATTGATTTTTCAATAATAATTTTAGATGTTTTAGGGTCTTCCTCCAAAATATACTGCAGCTTTTCATTTACAACATTTTCTGTCATAGAACGTATGTCCGCGTTTCCAAGCTTCGTTTTTGTCTGACCTTCAAACTGAGGATCTGTAAGTTTTACATTGATTATCGCTGTTATTCCTTCTCTTACATCCTCCCCCGAAAGGTTCTTTTCATTTTCTTTCAGAATATTATATTTCCTGGCATAATCATTTATTACTTTGGTTATTGCCGATTTAAATCCTGTAACATGGGCTCCGCCTTCTGTTGTTGCTATATTATTTGCAAAAGAAAAAACATTCTCAACATAGGTATCTGTATATTGCATTGCTATTTCCACCTCAGCGTTTTCCTTTTCACCGCTGTAATAAATTACATTATCATGTATCGTGTTTTTGTTTTGATTTATATATTTGACAAATGATATAATTCCTCCTTCATAATGAAGAGTTGTCTCTTTTTTCTCTTCCTCTCTTTCATCTATTAATTTTATTGTCAAACCACGGTTTAAAAATGCCAATTCCCTGAATCTTTTCAAAAGGACATCATAATCGTACACAAGCTCATCGAATACTTCAGGATCTGGTTTAAATGTTGTAATTGTACCTGCGTGATCACTTTCCCCAACAACCTCAAGATTGGTTACAGGTATTCCTCTCTCATATCTCTGTCTGTATATTTTTCCGTCTCTTAATACCTTTACCTCCATCCATTCCGATAGTGCATTCACAACAGACGCACCCACGCCGTGCAGCCCTCCAGATACTTTATATCCGTCTCCTCCGAATTTACCACCTGCATGCAATACGGTATGAACTACCTCTACTGTGGGAATACCCATCTTTGGATGTATTCCTGTTGGTATTCCTCTTCCATTATCAATATTTGTTATACTGTTATCCTTATTAATAAATACTTGAATTAAATCACAGTATCCGGCCAATGCCTCATCTATACTATTATCCATTATTTCATAAACAAGATGGTGTAATCCTCTGGAAGCTGTTGTACCTATATACATTCCCGGACGTTTTCTGACAGCTTCAAGGCCTTCAAGGATCTGTATCTGTTCATCCCCATAATATTTTTCCTGTTTAATCGGAATTTTCATTTTCCTATTGTTCCTCCATTCATTTTTCTTTCCTTTTTCTATTTTTTCGAACTCATATATCTTTTGTATAGTGTATTTGTTGATATCGTTGATAAATATATTCTGCTTTTGTGCTTTTCCTGAGTAATAATAAAAGATTTTGGTATTTCTTCGTTTTCCACGCTGATAATAAAACCTTCCTCTTCCGATATTTTAAGAAAGCTCCTTGTATCCTGCGATATTGTTGACTTTTCCATATCAATAATAGCAACAATATCTTTTATTGAAACAATATAATCTCCTCCTATATGCAAAAACATATAATCACCTTTCCAGAATTATTTTATCCATTTGCTATTTCTCAGTCAATATTTAATCCATCCGATAACCTTTCCCGTTATCAATTTTAATAAATGATATATTCATTCCGTTTACATTACTCAATAAGCTTTTTTCCGTTGATGTTATAATTGTTTGACGCTTATCCAAAAAATTATATAAATATTCTTGCCTTTTTATGTCAAGTTCTGACATTACATCATCCAATAGTAATATTGGGGTTTTTTCAATTTTCTCTTCAATTTCTTCCAGTATACCTATATTTAAAGCCAGTGCTACCGATCTTTGCTGCCCTTGAGAACAATATACTCTTGAGTTCTTATCGTTAACATATATTTCCATGTCGTCTCTGTGCGGACCGTAAAGGCAAATTCCCTGTTCAATTTCTTTTTCCTTATTCTGTTTTATTATTTCCAGCATTTTTTCATAAACCTTTTGTTGTTCTTCTTCTATTACAGTTTTATAATTAACTTTCACCTGTTCCTTTCCATCCGATATTCCGCATAATATATTATTCATCCTCTTTTCAAGATTTCTTATTATGTCTCTTCTTTCTTTTATTATTTCAGCTCCGGTTATTGCCTGACTCTCATTCCATATATCCAGTTGTTCTTCCGCATTTCTTTTTATTTTTATCTGTTTTAGTAAAAAATTTTTATTTTTTATTATTCGTATATACTTTTGTAAATTATTAAGATACCTTTTATTTATCTGGCAAAGCACAACATCTAAAATTTTTCTTCTTTCCCCCGGTGATCCTTTCACAGACAGCAAACTTTCAGGTGCAAACAAAACGGATGGTACAATTCCTAAAATTTCTGACATTTTTTCCTTTTTTACTTCATTTACAACCAGTTCTTTTCCTGTATCCTTCTCATATCGTATTTCTATTTTTTGTTCGTATCCTCTATCTTCAAATACCAATGTTATTCTGAATGCTTTTTCCCCGTATCGTATCATTTCCTTAATATTATTCGTCCTGTGTGATTTTCCTGTAGCTAACAAATACAAAGCTTCAATTATGTTAGTTTTTCCCTGTGCGTTCTCTCCGAAGATAAGGTTTATATTCTTAGAAAAAAAAATCTCTTCGTCCATATAATTTCTAAAATTTTTAAGACGAATTTTCTTTATCTCCATTTAAACCACCATCCTGTCGGATTTCATATATATTTTTTTCAAAATTTACCTTATCTCCTCCTTTTAGTTTTCTTCCGCGCCTTAATTCCTTTTCTCCATTTACTTCTATTTTTCCGGAGAGAATCATTTCCTTTGCTTCACCGCCTGATCCACATAAATTTGATAGTTTCATAAACTGATCCAATTTTATATATGAAGTCTTAATAATAATCATTTTCATTTTAATACCTCTCCGGATACTTTGTTATATTATCTATTTCATTCTTACCGGTAATACCATAAAAATAAAGTTATCGCCCTGTATTGGCTTTAATACGCTTGGTCCTATTGATGAACTGAATGATATAACAACTTTTTCATCATCAATAACCTTTAATGAATCCAAAAGATATCGAGGATTAAATCCTATTGTCATATTATTACCATCTGTTTTTATTTCTAATTCTTCCCTTGATATACCAACTTCTGCACTTGTTGTTATCATCATTTTTTCGTCATTAATTATAATCTTAACAGGATATCTTTTATCATCATTAGTTATAAGTGACGCTCTCTCTATGCCTTCAGTCAATTCTCTTACGTTGACTTCAATTACCGTTTCAAACTTTTCAGGAATAAAACTTTTATAATTCATATATTCACCATCTATAAGTTTTGATAAAATTCTGCATTTTTCTATTTCAAACAAAGCCTGATTTTTTGATAATGTTATCTTTACTTCCCTTTCATCCTGTTCAAGTATTTTATGTAATTCATTAAGATTTCTCCCCGGTATTATTGCATTGAATGATACGTCTTCCTTTACCATTGTTTTAGCTATGGCAAGTCTGAATCCATCCAGAGATATCATTGATAAGTCTCCTTCAGATACCGTCAAAAGTGATCCTGTTAATATTTTTCTATTTTCATCATTGCTTATTGCATATATTGTTTTCCCTATCATATTTCTCAATGAGGCCTGCATTATGGTTACTTTTTTTTCTTCCTCAATTTCGGGTAATAAAGGATATCCATCCGATGAAAGTCCTTTTATTTCAAAATACGAATTTTCGCATTCAATAATTACCATCATACTTTCACTAACCTGAATGAAAACTTCTGAATCCGGCAGCTTTCTAACAATATCTCCAAATATTCTTGAATTCAGAACAACCGATCCTTTTTCGGTTACATCCGCCATTATAGTATATTCAATACCCATATCAAAACTGTTTCCTATAATCTTGATGTTATCACAGGCTTCTATGTATATACCTTCCAGTATTGGTAATGTAGCTTTTGCCATTATTGCCTTCTGAACGGTTGACACTGCTTCCAGAAGATCTTGTTTCATACATATAAATTTCATGTTCTAAACCTCCTTTTATGTAATATATATAATTATAATACATAGTCATAATAATAATAAGTGTTGTGTAACCTGTTGATAATATACTGTAGCATATGTATTTCCCTATGATTGCCTGTTTATTTTTCTGTGTATAATTAGTTTTTTTATTCACAAATTAAAGTTTGTTGATTTTTTTTTATGTTATCCACAAAGAAAAAACATTATATCAACAGTAAAGTGTTATTTAATTTTATTAATATATGCGGATTCCGCATCGTTTATTTTCGGAAGACAAAGGCAGGAAAGTTATTTTCCGGATATGTTTTTTTTCATTTCACTGACAGCTCGCCTTGTTTCCGAATTCTTTTGTATATCATCTTGAATTTTATCACAGGCATGAAGAACGGTGGTATGATCTCTTCCTCCAAAAGCATGTCCTATTTTTGGGAGTGATAAATCTGTCAATTCTCGGCATAAGAACATTGCCAACTGTCTTGGGTATGTAACATCCCTGGATCGTTTTTTTCCAGTTAAATGCTCGGGGTTAATATCAAAATACCTGCTTACTGTTTTCATAATGATAATCGGGGTTATATCCTTTTCATTTGTACTGGTAATCATTTGTTTCAGGCATTCCTGCGTAAGTTCTGCAGTGAGAGGGCTGTTTGTAAGTGAAGCATATGCCACTACACGATTTAGGGCTCCTTCCAATTCGCGGATATTTGATACAATATTATCAGCTATGTACAGCATAATCTCATCAGGTACATCGAATTTTTCCATTTGTGCCTTCTTTTTTAATATAGCTATACGTGTTTCTATATCCGGTGCCTGTATATCCGCCAGCAAACCCCATTCAAACCGGGAACGCAGTCTCTCTTCCAGTGTAATAATCTCTTTTGGCGCCTTATCGCTGGATATAATTATCTGTTTTTGAGCCTCATACAAAGCATTAAAAGTATGAAAGAATTCTTCCTGTGTTCGTTCTTTTCCGACGATGAATTGAATGTCATCTATAAGGAGAACGTCAATATTCCGGTATTTATTCCTGAATTCCTCATTTTTATCATCACGTATTGAATTAATAAGTTCATTTGTAAATTTTTCAGATGTTACATATAAAACTTTGGATTCGGGATTCTGTTCAAGAATGTAGTGGCCAATAGCATGCATTAAATGGGTCTTTCCCAGACCAACTCCTCCATATATAAAATATGGATTATAACGTTTTGCGGGAAACTCAGCAACAGCAACAGCACCCGCATGGGCAAACTGATTTCCGTTGCCGCGTACAAAGGTGTCAAATGTATACTTTGGGTTTAAAATAGATGAGTGTGTGCTTACTTTATCATCAGAATTCGAATCATATGTGCTGTTTTTGTCCTTTAATATAACATCAATTTCATATTCCTTATTTGTTACTGATTTTATTGCGTTTGTAATTAATGGAATATATCTGGACTTTATAATGTCCCTGTTAAACTCTGAAGGAGCTTCAAGAGTAAAAACATTATGTTGGATATTTATTGCCTTTACTGTCTTGATCCATGTATCAAGACTAATTTTTGTCAGTTCTCCCTCTAAAAGACTTACAACTTTGTCCCAAATATCCTGTATTGAAAAAAACATTTTTATTCCTCCAGGGGGTTAATTTAACCGGTATCATTAACTATATCAAACTTCCCTTAAGGTTTCAACAAAATGATGAGGTATAAAATTGTAATTATTCATGGCACAATATATGGTATATAAAAGATATAAGTACGTCAAAATGTAGATTATGGCGGTAAAAGAAAATATTATATCTTAGAATGTATTGACTAATTTTTATTCTTTCATATATAATAGGTCTGATGCCTTCTTGTGTAAAGGCATTATGATGGATAAAATGATATTTTGAATGGAGGTGCGCCAGGTGCTTAGAACATATCAACCCAAGAAAAGGCAAAGAAAAAAAGAACATGGATTCCGTAAGAGGATGAAAACCAGCAATGGGCGAAAAGTTTTAAAAAGCAGAAGGCTTAAGGGAAGAAAGAAATTAACCGCATAAGACCGCTTATATGTGGTCTTTTTTCATTAATGGTTTTGGACTTCGGTTCTTTCTGTTATAAAAAATAATGACCATAAAGGTTTAACAGAAAATATTTTCCGGGAAACAAAAAGCGTTAAATGTCTATTTTCTTGAATTTTGTTATATGCAGGCAGTTAAATTATTGTTTTCATACAGAGGGGTTTCTGATAAAATAAGTAAAACTGGAGATAATTTTGTTTAAATATAAAAGGGACTGTTCTGAGACCGGAAAGATTTAAAATGAATAAAATTAATAAAATAAAAAACAACTGGGAATTTCAAAAAATTTATCGAAAAGGTCGTTATGCTGTTTCAAATGCTTTGGTTGTATATGTGCAGCCGAATCATTTGGAAATAAACAGATTAGGTATAACTGCAAGTAAAAAATATGGAATAAGTGTAAAAAGAAACCGGATTCGCAGGCTTATACGTGAATGCTACCGATTATTTCAGGAAAAACTTAAACAAGGTTATGATTTCGTTATTGTGGCAAGAAAAACTGATTGCGGTGAAGATCCCGGTTTTAATCAAATATATAAGGAAATGCGTTATTTAATGAAACGATTAAACGTAATAGAACAGGAAATGAAATGAAAAAAATTTTGTTGTGGCTTATATATGGATATCGCAGGTTTATATCTCCTTTAAAGGGTAAAAGCACCTGTAGGTTTTATCCTTCCTGTTCTTCCTATGCTTATGATGCCATAAAAATATACGGACCTTTGAGAGGGATGATTTTATCAATTAAGAGAATTCTTAAATGTCACCCCTTTCATCCGGGAGGATATGATCCGGTTTCACGGGGAGGAGAATAAAAATGGGTATTTTTGATTTTATCGCCAAAATACTTGGTCAGCTATTGTACTATATATACATCACTATAGGTTTTCATAACTATGGAGTGTCATTGGTTCTGTTTACAATCATTATAAAGCTTGCCTTATTGCCATTAACACTAAAACAACTTAAATCCACGCAAAAAATGCAGGAGATTCAGCCCGAGATACAAAAACTTCAGCAACGGTATAAAAACGATAAGGAAAAACTGAACCAGGAAATGATGAAGCTTTATCAGGAAAAGAAGGTTAATCCCGCAGGCGGATGTCTTCCTATGCTTTTTCAGTTGCCTGTTATGTTTGCGCTTTTCTATGTTATCAGAAAACCCCTTACATATATGTATGGGTGGTCAAAACAAATGATAGGTTCTGTTCTTATTCGCATAATGGAAATTAAACCGGAACTTTTTCCTGCGAAAGAAAATCCTTTTCTGGGTGATTTTGAGGGTGTGAAAACAAGTGCAGAAGGGGTTGCAAAGCTGTTTGAAAGAAATGCTTATCATGAAATTAATATTATAAGCGCGATAAACGATATTCCATCTTTAGTTGAAGAAGGGACTGAAATGATTAATCTGGCGTTTTTGAAAATTTTTAACCTTGGTGTCAAACCAACGTACGATTTCAATCTGATTGCGGAGAAACCCGGTTTATATATTCCCGCGTTGGTATTGGTTCTTGTTGCTGCAGCCACGACATTTATTTCATCGAAAATGTCCATGGCAAAAACTGCGCAATCCGGAAGCGGAAACGCACAGATGAACCAGACAGGTAAAACCATGATGTATTTTGGTCCTCTTATGACTCTGCTGTTTGGGTTCCAGCTGCCCCTCGGTTTGTCTCTGTATTGGACCGTAAGCAATGCTGTTCAGATTGCGCAGCAATATTATACGGATAAATATATGCTCAAAAAAAAGGAGGGATAAGAGTGGAACAGTATGTTGAAAAAGAAGGACGAACGGTTGAATCCGCTATTGAAGAAGCTCTTAATGATATGGACATTGATATGGAAGATGCGGATATAGAGGTTCTTGATGAAGGAAGCAAAGGTCTCTTTGGCTTACTTGGAGGAAGGAATGCTGTTGTTCGTGTTTATAGAAAAGCAAATTATGAAGATATTGTAATAGGTTTCCTTAAGCCGGTATTTAAAGCAATGGATCTGAATGAAAAAATGGATATAATCACGGAGGGTGATTCCCTGACGGTCAGACTGTCGGCAGAAAATATAGGAATTGTTATCGGCCGCAGAGGTGAAACTCTTGATGCTCTGCAATACCTTTTAGGTCTTGTTGTGAATAAACAAAGTGAAAAATTTATGCGTGTGATTCTTGATGTAGGCAACTATCGGGAAAAAAGAGAAGAAACCCTTGTAAAACTCGCAACAAGGCTTGCCGATAAGGTTTCTAAGACAAGGAAGAATATGACCTTAGAGCCTATGAATCCATATGAGAGAAGGATTATACATGCAACACTGCAGGATTTTAATTCGGTTGAGACATACAGTATAGGTGATGAACCCAACAGGAAAGTGGTCATCAAGTATAAAAGGGAAGGCAGTCTGTTATAATAGTGATTTTATATGAAAATAAACGGAGGATTTCAGGTGGACGATGGGGAACCCATTGTCCATTTTTTGACGTATAAACCTTTGACATAACAAGTCCGATGATCCTGCGAGGCAGAGCTGACTAACAATGACTGAGATATTGTAAGATATCATAGTAAGCAGAAAAGAGGAATTTATATGAATGGTATTATAACGGATACAATAGCAGCAATTTCAACAGCAGTAGGTAATGCCGGAATCTCTATTATAAGAATAAGCGGCTCACAGGCGTTTTTAATTTCGGGAAGAATATTCAAAGGAAAAGGTGACTTTTTGAATTATCCGTCCCATACCATTCATTATGGTAAGATATTCGATCCGGATACGGGTATGATCATTGACGAGGTGCTGATTTCCAAAATGATGCCGCCAAAAACATATACAAGAGAAGATACGGTTGAAATAAACTGTCATGGAGGTTATGTCACGGCTTCCAGAATTCTTGATGTTATATTCCGTAACGGAGCAAGGCCTGCTGAAGCTGGAGAGTTTACAAAAAGAGCATTTATTAACGGAAGGATGGATCTTACTCAAGCGGAGGCGGTAATGGACATTATCACATCCCGAACAGAAAAAAGTTCAAAAGTTGCCGTTTCACAACTTGAAGGAAAACTGTCAGGTAAAGTAATCGAGCTGAGAAAAGCCCTGATTGAAATGCTTGCCGGAATAGAAGTTAATCTTGATTATCCCGAGTATGATTTTGAAGAAATAACAATGAAAGAATGTTCTAAACGTATAGAAAATATAATACTGGATCTGGAGAGCCTGATTGGAAGTTTTGATTATGGTAAAATTCTAAGAGAGGGAATGGAAGTTGTAATCATAGGAAAGCCCAATGCCGGGAAATCGTCCCTGCTGAACCGGCTGGCAGGTAAAAACCGGGCTATTGTTACGGAGATCCCGGGAACAACCAGGGACATTCTCGAAGAATATATAAATATTATGGGTTTACCGATAAAACTTTTAGATACCGCAGGGCTTAGAAACACAGAAGATAAAGTTGAAAAAATAGGCGTGGAAAAAGCCTTGGAAGTCATAGATTCAGCGGATCTTATTCTGTTTATACTGGACGCTGAAAGCGGATTTGAAAAGGAAGATGCTGAAATACTTGAGAAAGTAAGGGATTTTAATAAAAAAACCATGTATGTAGTCAACAAAACAGACAAAAAGGAACAGGACAGACTAAATGACATTTTAAAAAAGGTTCCCGAAGCAATTGAGATATCTGTACTGGAAGATTCCGGTATTAATTATCTTGAGAAGGAGATATATCATTTTGTTAACAGAAACAAAATAGACACGGATAATCAGATTCTGGTTACAAACGCGCGTCATAAGCAGCTTCTGTCCAATGCACGGGATAATTTAAAAGCGGCGCTGAACGGTGCCAAAGCGTATTTGACTTTGGATATCGTTTCAATGGATATTAAAAGCGCGGCTGAAAACCTGGGACAAATAACCGGGCATAATGTGTCGGAAGAGGTTGTAATGAATATTTTTGAAAGATTTTGTGTGGGAAAATAGAACCGGTGGGTTTTAACAAAAAGAGGGAAGAAAATGACTTATATCGGTAAAAATTATGATGTCATTGTAATAGGAGCCGGACACGCGGGCTGTGAAGCTGCTCTTGCCGCGGCAAAAATGGGCGCTGTAACGGCAATTTTTGACATTCACCTGGACGGTATTGCCAATATGCCCTGTAATCCCAGTATAGGCGGTACGGCAAAGGGGCATCTGGTAAGAGAGATTGATGCTTTAGGCGGAGAAATGGGCCGTTGTGCCGATAAAACCCTTATTCAGTCACGTACTCTTAACACCGCTAAAGGTCCCGCGGTTTTTTCACTTCGTGCTCAAATGGACAGACGCTCCTACCAAAGAGAGATGAAGCATACACTGGAACTTCAGGAAAACCTGCATCTAATACAAGCAGAGATTGTTGAAATTCTTCTTACGGATATGTCCATATCCGGAGTCAAAACACATATCGGGACAGTGTATCCCTGTAAAACGGTTATTCTCACAACGGGAACATACCTGAAGGGGAAAATTATTATCGGGGAGGTATCATACAACGGAGGCCCCGACGGAGTTTTACCGGCAAACCGGTTGTCGGACAATTTAAAAAATCATGGTATAGAACTCATGAGGTTTAAAACCGGAACTCCATCCAGAATTAACCGGAGAAGCGTAGACTTTTCCAAAATGGAAGAACAGTCCGGGGATAACCCCATTGTTCCGTTTTCGTTTGAACATGAAACAATTGATCGGGAACAGGTATCCTGTTACCTTATATACACTACCGAAGAAACGCACCGGATAATACATGAAAATTTGCACCGTTCTCCATTGTTCGGCGGCATGATTGAAGGTATCGGGCCCCGCTATTGTCCTTCGATAGAGGATAAAGTCGTACGTTTTGCCGACAAGGAGAGACATCAGATATTTATTGAGCCCATGGGTTTGGATACGGAAGAAATATACCTTCAGGGTTTTTCCACAAGTATGCCGGAGGATGTTCAGCTTAAAATGATAAGAAGCCTTCCCGGTCTTGAAAATGCTCAGGTGATGAGGAATGCCTACGCAATTGAGTACGATTGCATAAACCCGCAGGATTTAAAGCTGTCTATGGAGTTTAAAAAAATAGATGGATTATTTTCGGCGGGGCAAATAAACGGCAGTTCAGGGTATGAGGAGGCTGCTGCGCAAGGGCTTATTGCCGGTATAAATGCTGTTTTGAAAATAAAGGGTAAAGAGCCGCTTGTTCTGGATCGATCCCAGGCATATATCGGCGTTCTGATTGACGATTTGGTTACAAAGGGAACAAATGAACCATATCGCATGATGACATCCAGAGCAGAATACCGTTTGCACTTGCGGCAGGACAACGCAGATTACAGGTTAACTCCGATTGGTTATGAGCTTGGTTTGATTAAGGAAGAAAGATACCGGAAGTTCCTTTTAAAGCAAGAAGAAATCTCCAAAGAGATAGAACGATTGAAGGCTAAGACAGTTCCGCCGTCTGAAAAAGTCAATTGCTTTTTGGATAAAAACAAAAGTACCCGAATCGTAAGCGGAATAAAGATGCATGATCTGCTGAAGCGTCCCGAAATAGCGTATGAGGCGTTACGGGAGATTGATGATGAAATGCCTCAGCTGCCCAAATCGTTTGCCGAGCAGGTTTCCGTTTCAGTAAAATATGAAGGGTATATTACAAAACAATTGCAGCAGATTGAGCAGTTTAAAAAAATGGAACAAAGAATAATTCCTGAAGATATAAACTATGAGGAAATTTCAGGATTGCGGATTGAAGCCCGGCAGAAGCTTTCAAGGCACAAACCGCAGTCTTTGGGTCAGGCCTCCAGAATCTCAGGGGTTTCTCCTGCGGATATTTCTGTTTTGATTATTTATTTGAATGTGAAAGGTAAGAGGAGCAGGAAACATGACTCATGATAATATTGAGCTTTTAAAAACCGGTGCGTCTTTTTTCGGTGTAACGGTTACAGATGATCAGGTGGTATTATTCGATAAATATCACCGCAAGCTGATGGAATGGAACAAAAAAATGAACCTGACAGCGATTACCGATGAACGGGATGTGGTAATAAAACACTTTTTAGATTCATTATCCGTTCTTCCCTTCTTTCCAGATGATACCATGAGTCTTGTAGATGTGGGAACCGGGGCGGGTTTCCCGGGTATTCCAATAAAGATCGTTAATAAGGAGATGTCTGTCACATTAATCGATTCTCTTGAAAAAAGGATAAGGTTTCTGGATGATGTTTTTAAGGAAAATTCATTTGAAAAAATACAGCTGATACATGGCAGGGCAGAGGAATTGAGCCGCAGGTGTGCACACAGGGAATGCTATGATATGGGAATAGCCAGAGCGGTGGCTTCTTTGTCCGTACTTTCCGAATATATTCTGCCTTTTGTCAGAAAAGGCGGTTTTTTTATTTCCATGAAGGGCAGTGATATCCAAAAGGAGCTTTCAGAAGCCGAATCCGCGATTTATATTTTGGGAGGAAAAATAAAAAAGGTACATTCCTTTATGCTGCCTGTGGAAAATAGTAAAAGAAATATTATTTTGATTGAGAAAGTTCGACAAACACCGACAGAATATCCCAGAAAAAGTGGAAAACCGACAAAATCACCCTTAAGATAATCTCGAAAGCCTTATTTTTCAAGGGTTTCCTGCGATCGATTCTTTGAATAAAAAAAAGGAATAAAAGAAGTAACGGAGAATATAAGTCATGTAAATTTTTACATGGAAGAACAAAAGAAAATAAGTAAGGAAGGTGCCGTTATGACTTTGCAGGAAAGATTTGGATTATCCCGGTCCGAGAAAAAAACAGAACAGAAAAAGATCACTTATATACCGCTTGATAATATTAGGCCAAATCCCTATCAGCCCAGGCGCAGTTTTGAACATGTCGCACTGGAGGAGCTTTGCAGTTCTATCAAGGAATATGGAGTTATCCAGCCTATCAATGTTAGGAAAACATCTGCATACAATTATGAGCTTGTTTCGGGGGAAAGACGCCTCAGAGCTTCTATAATGGCTGGCTTGAAGGAAATACCGGCTATAATTATAGATGTAAATGAGGATGATCTGGCTATTATGGCTCTGATTGAAAATCTTCAGCGTGAGGATCTCGGATATATGGAAGAGGCGGAAGGATACCGTAATCTAATTAAGGATCATGATTTGACACAGGAGGAACTTGCACAGAAGATAGGAAAGAGCCAATCAACCATTGCCAATAAGATCCGCTTGCTAAAGCTTCCTCCGATGGTTAAGAAAATGTTGTCGGATCATCAGCTTACCGAAAGACACGCCAGAGCTTTGCTAAAAATTCATGATGAACAGATCCAGTTAAAAGTTTTGCAGAAGGTTTGCGAAAAAGATATGAATGTAAAAAAGACGGAAGAACTGGTTCAAAAAGCGCTGGACAGGTATGTCGATCCTAACATGTATGAGAATGGTAAACGCCTTACCCGTTCAATTAAAGATATTCGGATCTTTGTAAATACCATTCGTCAGGCTATCGATATGATGAAAAAATCCGGTGTTAATGCTAAAGCAGCTCAAATTGACAGAGGAGAATTTGTAGAATTTATCGTAAGAATACCAAAAAGGGAACAGACGATGAGACAGGCGCAATAGAAAAGCATGCAGCAAACACAGATATGTAATTCTAAAAAAGTTTGTTTTTTTTGCAAACTTTTTCGCTCTAAGCAAGTTGTATCAA
>CAZSVI010000003.1:0-63869 GCA_964610205.1 uncultured Oscillospiraceae bacterium | reverse complement strand
ATCTTTCCGCCCATTTTTCCGCGCATTCTCCTGCAAAAAAAGCGTTAAATATCCGGATATTCGCCGTTTTTTTTGCAGAATTTGCACAAAAAACTGAATCAAAAATCTGCATACCCGACTTTCCGAGCGCACTCCCAGCAGGGCGTTTGATGAAAAGAAGTTCTGTATTATAGGAAGGACAGTATCATGATAAGGGATATTTATACATAGAATTATAACGAGGAACCAAAATGGACCCCCGCCTCACCTTTATAGGTGGCGAGTACCGGTTTCCTCTATCAGGTGGTGGGCATATCTCCCACCTCGATATAACGGTGAGCTGCAATTGCTTCCGTTGTTATATCGGGGATAATTTTTTAGCCTATGTGCATAATTTATCCACAACCTGTAAAGAGTTAAATATTATGTTATGCACAAGATTACCCACAGTATCCACAGAAAAGAAGGCCTTTATTTATGAAAGCCTGTGTCTGTTGTGGATATACTATGTGGATAAGTTTTGCTATACTGTTATTATTCAGTTCAGAGGTAAAAGCAGCGGATGGTTTGAATGGCAGTTATAGATTTCAATAAGCGCTTGTGCGAATTGCGCACCAAAATGAGGGCGCTAAAGCGTCTGCTATACATGTTTTGGGTTCAATGCGCCGCGGGCGTTTTATTAATTAGTTCTGTTTAGCACTACCCTTTTTGGGTAAAAATATGATAATATTCTTATATCATAGCAATCAACATGTAATAAAACAGCAGAAAAAGCCGCAAGCTATGAAAATATCTGAAAGGGGATAGCAGTATGAAGTATATTGTTATTGGAAAAAACACAAATGTTTCTAATTCGTTAAAGGAGCAGGCGATTAAAAAGCTTAATAAAATCGAGAAATTTTTCAAATCAGAAACAGAATGTCACCTTACCTTTACCGTTGAAAAGAACAGGCATATTTTTGAAGTTACAATAATGTCAAAAGGTCTTTTCATACGCGGAGAAGAAACAACGGATGATATGTATGCTTCCATCGATACGGTTATTGATAAATTGGAAAGACAAATCAGGAAGAACCGGACAAAACTTGGGAAGCGAATTCATCAGGAAGCCGTAGTCCCTGATAATTTTATGATAAATGAAAATATAGAGGAAGAGCAAAGCTTTAAAATTAAGAAAAGCAAAAGGTTCGCAATAAAACCCATGAATGTGGAAGAAGCAATTTTGCAGATGAATCTTTTAGGGCATAACTTTTTTGTATTTTCCAATTCGGATACTGAGGAAGTTAATGTGGTATACAGACGAAAAGATGGTAATTATGGGTTAATCGAGCCTGAATTCTAAAAAATTTTATTAAATAATTATTAAATGCTAGTAAAAAACAAATTATGTGGTAAAATATATATAGGCGCAAAAGGTTAATAAAAATACATGTTTCAGCTTTCCTTGTTAAAAGGAGTTGATTTCATTGAAAAACAGAAGGATAAAGCTTACTGAAAAGGATCTGCATATTATAGATGTTTATTCAAAAAAGAATTTATATGATACAATGCCTCAATTCAGGGACTCCAACGGAAAAAAAGCAAGTCCCAGACAGGGGATAACATTTACGGAAAGTGAAAAATAATATGACTTTTTGCGTTTAACAAGGGTAGGAAGTGGGTATAAGAATATATGGATTATTTTCATTTTTGTTCCTCCTTTTTATATATGTCACTCGTAATTTCATATGAGTTTTTTTGCAAAGGGCACATTGTGGGAATCATTAATAATTTCATAACAGTGCCTTTTTTATTGCTTTTATAAACCGGTTATGCATGATTACGGGAAACCGTAAAAATAAAGGTGAAAGGGGTAATTGATATGCTTTTACGAAATTGTGCCGGTGGAGTCGTATTCTCCAATGACAAGGTATTCCTCATGGAAAATGAGAAAGGAGAATGGGTATTTCCAAAAGGCGTGATAAAAAACGGTGAAATGCATAGTGAAGTAGCTATTCGGAGGGTCATGGAAGAGGGAGGCATTGATGCTGTAATTGTTTCACCGGCAGGAAGAACAAATTATGAATTTTTCTCAGTAACCAGGCAACAACCTGTTTGTAACCGAATTACGTGGTATATTATGATGGCTCCTAATGAAGAGTATACTATTGGAGAACCTGAGAAATTTATTAAAGCAGGGTTTTATACAATAGAAAGCGCAATGGAAAAAATAACTTATAGTCAGGATAGATCTTTGCTCCATATTTCATATCAAAAATACAAGGAATTAATGTCAATGGCCAGTTAAGGCCGGCTGAATCTGAAAATTACCGAGAGAACCGGAAAGGTTCCTCATTAATAAATGAAATAATATATTAAATGAATAATACCATTTCCCAGGTTATCCTATGGCCAGGTTTTTTGATGAGGTGGATACGGGGAGCAGTCTTCATATTCACAGCATAAATCCTGAAAAAACTTTTATTTGTCATGCACTTTTGTTTTCTGGTAAAATAAAGGATGGTTAATAAAAACCATCCTTTATTATGCAATTGTGCTTAACAAAAGGCTACCAGCGGCCTGTAACGTATAATTTTTGGAGTGAGCAGGCCTTTGATGGAGTGAATGATATGCAGCTTTGTATCCGTACCGTTTTACAGGCGGGAGTCGGAGAATATGAAGAAAAACGTTCCCGTTTCCTGTCGCGGGTATACCCAGTAGTAACTGAGGAAGAGGCTCTTTTAATACTTGCCGGTTTAAAGAAGAATTATTGGGATGCAAGACATCATTGCTATGCTTACATAATAGATGCTGAAAATCCTATACAACGATTCAGCGACGACGGAGAACCATCGGGAACTGCAGGGGTTCCCATACTGGAGGCAATCAGGAAAAAGGAACTGACAAATACTCTGGTCGTGGTCATCAGATACTTTGGAGGAGTTTTACTGGGTGCTTCCGGTCTGGTGCGTGCGTACGGAAAGGCAGCGTCGGCGGGGCTTGATAATGCACGGGTTGTCATTAGTAAACTTTGCCTTAAGACAATAATTCATATTGATTATCATATTTACGGAAAATTACAGAATTTTTTAGCGGGCAATCAATTTCCCATAATTGATACCCGGTTTACAGAGTCTGTTGAAGTTATGGTTTATACAGAACCAGACAGGAAAGAATTCTTTGAAAAATCGGTTTTTGAGCTTACAGGCGGAAAGTGTGAAATTTCTTATCAGGAAAAAAAATATGTGAATTTTAATGAGGATGGAATATGTAACAATACAAAAAAGACGTAATCAATTAAGAATCATTAGTTGAAACTTTTACGAATAAGTGAGAAAATATTTACTGCGGAGTATTCTCATGGTTGGGGAATTGATAATATATAGTATTGAATAGAGGTGGAGATTATGTCCGGTCATTCCAAATGGGCGAATATCAAGCATAAAAAAGAAAGGACCGATGCTCAGAGGGGAAAGGTTTTTACCAAATTAGGCAGGGAAATTGCTATTGCGGTACGATCCGGCGGGCCCGATCCGAATGGGAATTCAAGGTTAAAGGATATTATTGCAAAGGCGAAGGCAAATAATGTACCTAATGATAATATTATGCGAAGCATAAAAAAGGCTTCCGGGGACATAAATAACGACAGCTTTGAAGAAATAATATATGAGGGATATGGGCCGGGCGGTGTGGCTGTAATAGTTGAAGCATTAACAGATAACAGAAACCGTACAGCGGGAGATGTAAGGCATTTCTTTGACAAGTATGGCGGAAATCTTGGTACAAACGGTTGTGTGTCTTTTATGTTTGACAAGAGGGGGCAGTTTATTATCGAAAAGAAACAGGAAATTGACGAGGATCGGTTGATGATGACTGCACTTGAAGCAGGTGCTCTGGATGTTATAAGCGAAGAAGAATACTATGAGATTATAACCGAACCGGATGATTTTTCTGCTGTACTTGATATATTGGAAAATGAAGGATACACCTTTGAAACAGCAGAGATTGCCATGATTCCGCAAACAATGACAGCCCTTAACAGCGATGAAATGGCGTCGGATATGGAGAAACTCATAGAAAAACTTGAGGATCTGGATGACATTCAGAATATCTATCATAATTGGGATCAGTAAGGGGCAGGGGAAAGGAAACCCCGAAAACTTTTGAAGGAGAATGAAGATATGTCATCTGAAAAGAGAACTCTCAGTGTTACTGAGATACAAAGCATTATTCCGCACCGCTATCCGTTCCTGCTGGTTGACAGGATTCTGGAAGTTGAGTTTGAGCCTGTAGTAAGAGCGGTTGGAATAAAGAATGTAACTATAAATGATCCCTTCTTTCAGGGGCATTACCCCGGATATCCAATCATGCCCGGAGTTTTGGTTGTGGAAGCTTTGGCGCAGACAGCCTGTGTTGCCGGCCTTCTTATGGAAGAAAACAAAGGTAAAATTCCATTGTTTACCGGAATTGAAAACCTGAAAATAAGAAAGCAGGTTGTACCGGGAGATACATTAAGGCTTGAAGTTGAATTCACGGCTTTCAGACGCGGAATGGGAAAAGTGAAAGTCCGTGCTATGGTTGATGGACAAATGGCAGTTGAGGGTATAATTAAATTTGCGATGATTGAATCAAATGGGCAGAGGTAAGATATGAGGGTGTTTGCCATTTCGGATTTGCATTTGGCCCTGGCTGCGGATAAGCCCATGGATATTTTCGGTCCGGGATGGGAAGGCTATATGCAGCGCCTACGACAAAACTGGAATCTAATTGTCACAGATGAGGATCTCGTTCTTATACCGGGGGATTTATCCTGGGCAACCTATTTGGATATGGCAGGGCCTGATTTCCATTTTATAGAAGAGTTGCCCGGGAGAAAAATAATATCAAAGGGAAATCATGATTACTGGTGGGCAACCCATAAAAAACTTAATATGTTTTTAGAGAGAGAAACTCTTTCAAGTATTTCATTTCTTCAGAATAATATATTTTTTTATGATAATTTTGCTGTTGCAGGAAGCAGAGGCTGGAAAAATCCTGAAGACGACGGGTTTACCAATGATGATGAGAAGATATACGACAGAGAACTTGAACGTTTGAAGCTTTCGCTTAAGCATGCGGAGGGATTTCAGGGAATCATTATCTGTATGTTGCATTATCCTCCCTTTAATGCAAAGGGAAGCCCCGGAGAATTTATTGAACTTATGAAAAGCTATGGTGTATCTGTTTGCGTTTATGGACATTTGCATGGGAAAAGATGTGCATTGGCAGTGGAAGGTGAGTATGATGGTATACGATACCATCTGGTATCTTCGGATTATCTCAATTTTGTTCCTCTCTTTCTTGGAGAGTGGTAAACCTTAAGGGAAAAAGTATACTTTGAGGAAGTTTGATTCGGATATTTCATTAAGGCCATACAATATATTTGTTGCCTCAATTCATACAATTTGATACCATATACATTAAGGTTGCTTTAAAGTTCTGTTTGGCAGGAACAGTATCCGTTCTTAATATGAGTACGGCTGCGTAATTAATGTAACACAATTTTGTTATTACTTGAGGTGGTTTTATGTCTCATCAAGCCCTATACCGGCAATACAGGCCGCTGACCTTTGAGAATGTTGTTGAGCAGCAGCATATTGTTACAACATTGAAAAACACAGTTCTTTCAAAGAAGATTGGCCATGCGTATCTCTTTTGTGGAACCCGGGGTACGGGGAAAACCACTATGGCAAAGATTTTCGCAAGGGCAGTGAACTGTCTCAAGCCCACAGGGGGAAATCCCTGTAATCATTGTGAAGTTTGCGAAGGGATACTGAACAATACCATACTGGATGTTTATGAGATTGATGCCGCCTCAAACAATAGTGTTGATAATGTCCGGGATATTATAAATGAAGTGAAATATGCCCCAACCCGTGCAGAGTATAAAGTATATATAATTGATGAAGTGCACATGCTTTCCGCAGGAGCGTTTAACGCTCTGTTAAAAACATTGGAAGAGCCACCCGTTCATGTATTGTTTATTCTGGCTACCACAGAGCCGCACAAGCTTCCGGCAACGGTTCTGTCGCGTTGTCAGCGTTATGATTTCAAGCGGATTTCTGTTGAAGGCATAAAGGGAAGGCTTTTATTGATTGCAAAGGAAGCGGGGGTTTCCGTTACGGAGGAAGCAGCCCGTTTTATTGCGTCTCTTGCAGAAGGTGCGCTCAGGGACGGTATCAGTATTTTGGATCAATGCATTGCAACCGGGGAAAAAATGCTGGATCTGGGTTCTGTTCATGAGATAATTGGAGTCGCTTCCGGCAAATTTATTATGAATACGGTTGGCTTTTTAATTGAGCGTAATGCAAAAGAATCTATTGATGCAATTGATCGGCTTTTTTCAGACGGGAAAGACCCGGGACAATTTCTGCAAAGGATTATACAATTATTTCGTGATATTTTGGTTTTCAAAACATCCAAAAGTCCGGAGCTGCTTCTTTGCATGACCGAAGAAGAGAAGAAGGCCATTCCCGTATTATCGGTCAAATTATCCGCAGAGGAAATTCTAGCCATAGTCAGGGAGCTTTCCGAGCTTGAAGCCGGGATAAAATGGAGTTCCAGCCCGAGAGTCTTAGTGGAAATGGCTTTTCTGCGTATTTGTACCAGAGAATTGGATAAGGATAAAGATACCCTGACAGACAGATTGCACCTTCTTGAAGATAGGATCAGAAGACTGGAGGAAGGGAATTCTCCCGTAAGCGGCAAACAACTGTCAGAGCCGTCAGGATATGAAATAAAAGGCAATAGTCAAAAGATTCAGGAGTCAGTATCGCACGATCCGGAATTACAGGATGCCGAACCGGTTATTTTGAATTCCCGGAAATCTGAACAGGTGTGCAATTCTGACAAAAAGCAGGACAGAAAGAATAAAGAAGCGGAAAATGATTATAAGGGGCAAAAAAGTTTCAGCGAATGGGGCAGAGTTCTTGAGGAGCTTAAGAATAGTGGACGCATGAAGCTGTTTTCCAGCCTGGCTGAAGCACCTGCTGTTTTAATGGATGAGGATACTGTTGGAATTATTCTTCCGGAGGAAGAACAATTCACAAAGTCTGTTATGGCTAAAAGTGAAAATATTGAAGCAGTTACCTATGCGATTAAGCGTTGTACGGGGAAAACCCTTAATGTGAGGATTATTCATTTCGGGAAAAGAAACAGAAAGACGGAGGAAAAGGAAGTACCCGACACGGTTCTTCAATTTGCAAGGCAAAAAGGAATAAAGCTGGACATAGTGGATTAGTTTCATTCATAACCGGCAATCAGGTAAATTTAGGGTTCAAAATTTGACGGCATGTTCTCCGGATACTGGAGTTGAAAAGTATGAGTCTGAGGTTTATATACGGAAGGTCGGGCAGTGGCAAAACCCGTTTCTGCCTGAATGAGATAAAAGCGGGAATTTCAGCCGGAACAACGAAACCGCTGGTTCTTTTGGTTCCCGAGCAGTTCACCTTTCAGGCCGAAAGGGATCTTATCAGTGTCCTCAAAACAGGAGGCATTCTTAATACTGAGGTTTTAAGCTTCAGACGTCTTGCTTTCAGAGTCTTTAACACGGCGGGCGGTATTACATATCCCCATGTTCATCCGGCGGGAAAATGTATGATTATTTATAGAATACTGGATAAAATGCGGAACAGCCTGAAGGTATTTGGCAAATCCGCGGGTCGTAAGGGGTTTGTTAATACCCTTTCTGCTTTGATTACAGAATTCAAGCGTTATAATATAACACCTGAGAGCCTGTGCAAAACATGTGACGGGCTTGATGAGAACAATCCGCTCAGAGATAAACTCATAGAACTGTCCTCTGTTTATTCCCTGTTTGAAAAGACACTGGCCGAGAGATACAGGGATATGGATGATGATCTGACGCTGGCTTTGGAAAAACTTGCGGACACAACCTTGTTTGATGACGCTGAAATATGGATTGATGGTTTTTCCGGATTTACTCCTCAGGAATATGGTATTATAGGCAGGTTGATACAAAAAGCTGGCAGGGTGAATATCAGCTTTTGTACCGACTGCTTGATGGGAGAAGATGGTGTTTTGGTTACTGACATCTTTTCTTCAGTAAAAACAGCTTATAAAAAGCTTTTACAAATAGCAAAGGAGAACGGAACGTATATAGATCCGGCTGTCGCTTTAGAAAGTATACCATTGCCGCGCTTCAGGCAGAGTTCTGAGCTTTCCCATCTGGAGCGGTATCTGAGCGCTTATCCGTATAGACCGTATAAAGGGAAACCTGGTGATATATCGATTTTTTCTTCAATTAATATGTTTTCTGAGACCGAAGCCTGTGCTGCCGACATTATCCGTTTGTGCAGGGATTTGGGATACCGTTACAGGGAGATTGCTGTGGTTACGGGCAATCTGTCCGTCTATGAAAAACTAATTGAAGTTGTTTTTACCGATTACGAAATTCCGTGCTTCTTTGACAGGAAGGTTGATATAACCAATCATCCGCTGCTACGGTTAATTTTATCCCTTCTAAACATATTTATTGAAAATTGGTCTTATGAAGCTGTATTCCGCTATCTGAAAACCGGTCTTGCCAATATTGGACAGGATGACATCGATACCCTTGAAAATTATGTATTGGCTTGCGGTATCCGGGGTAGCCACTGGATCTCTGAAATGGAGTGGAAAATGGTTCCGGATCTTATTCCCAGTGAGAAAAGTATTGAAACACAGGGTGAGCTTCTTGAAAATATAAACCGGATAAGGCTCAGGGTATCGGAACCTCTCAGGGAATTCAGAAGAAAAACAGCAGGCAAGAGGAAAGCCTTCGAATTCTGCGAAAGCCTATATGATTTTCTTTGCGTACTTAATGTACCTCAAAAAATAGAAGATAGAATTGGCAACTTCAGAGAAAGAGGAAATCTTGTCAGAGCAAATGAGTATTCTCAGGTATGGAATATTGTAATGGAAGTTTTAGACCAGACAGTGGAAGTCATGGGGGATGAAACCTTCGGAATTGAACGGTTTTCTGAAATATTGAAAATCGGTATTAACGAATATAAGCTCGGATTGATTCCCGCATCCCTTGATCAGGTTCTTATTGGAAACCTTGAGCGATCCAAAAGCCATGAGATAAAAGCGTTGTTCATACTCGGAGCAAATGACGGAGTATTGCCGCCTGCGCCAACAGAGGAAGGAATTCTTACCGATCAGGATCGATCGTCATTGAATAAAGTTGGAATTGAATTGGCAAGTGACACCAGATGCCGCACTTTAGACGCCCAATATCTGATATACAGGGCGTTGACTACGGCGGGGAACTATCTTAGAATCAGTTGGCCCATTGCCGATCATGAAGGAAAAGCAATGCGTCCTTCCAGGATTATATCACGGCTTCGCAAATTATTCCCGTTAATACATGAGGCCAGTGATATTATACCTTCACGCCTGGTATCGGAAGATATCAACCGGATATCCGGCAAAACCCCGGTCTTTCAGGCTATGGTTACGGCTTTCCGGCAACGGGCCGACGGAAAGGATATTACACCGGTCTGGCAGGAAGTATACAGGTGGTTTATATCCCGGGAGGAGTGGAAGAGAAAATGCGATATGGTTAAAGACGCTTTTCGGTATAAAAACACGGTAAAGCCGTTAAGCTATGATAAAATAAACGGGCTTTATGGAGAGCAGTCTGTCACAAGTGTTTCCAGACTTGAGAAATATATGTCATGTCCGTTTGCGTTTTATCTGCAATACGGACTTAATGCCCGTGAACGGAAAGTATATTCTTTAAGGCCGCCGGATGTAGGGACATTTATGCATTCCGCAATTGAGAGGTTTTCCAGGATTGTTTCGGAAGGTGATACCACCTGGAGAGACTTTGACCGTGAATGGTGTAATATAAGGGTTTCGGAAATAGTTGATGAAATGATTCACAATATGCAGGGGATGGGGATTGCCGCGTCCAAAAGGTATACAGCTCTTATTGTAAGGTTAAAGCGCGTTGTCTCAAGAGCTGTTTGGCTTATTGCGGAGCATATACGCTGCGGCAGCTTTAATCCGGAGGAATATGAAGTCGGTTTCGGGGAAAAAGAGAAATATCCTCCCGTTACTATTGAGTTGGATTCGGGAAGGAAGATAATCCTTACCGGTAGAGTTGACCGGGTTGATGCCCTTAAAACAGAGGATGGAAAATATTTACGGATTATTGATTATAAGTCAGGCAGCAGGGATTTTAAGCTTTCGGATGCGTATTATGGACTTCATATTCAATTGATCACCTATCTTGATGCCATCCGGGAAAGCGGAGCCGGGGAAGGGTTAACAACGCTTCCTGCAGGTATGCTGTATTTCAGGGTTGATGACCCAATAATAAAAGGAAACAGTAAAATGGGCGGAGAAGATATCGAAAAGGCTATTATGAAGCAACTAAAAATGAGGGGGCTTCTGTTGGCAGATGTAAAACTGATAAAGGAAATGGACAAATCCATAGAAGGTACATCCTTTATAATACCTGCTGCAATAAATAAAGGAGATGTTATTGGCAAGAATTCGTCCGTTGCGTCTTTGGAACAGTTCAGCCTGCTTCGCCGGTATGTGAGAAAACTTTTGAAAAATATATGCAATGAAATGATAAAAGGAAATGTGTCCATCAGTCCGTACAAGAAGAAGGAGTTGACCTCCTGCAAATACTGTAGTTTCCTGTCGGTATGCCAGTTTGATGCGACTTTGAAGGAGAACTCCTTCAGGCTGCTGTACGACAGGGAAAACGAAGAGGTATGGGAGCTCATGAAATATGAAGTTGAAAGATAATAAAAAATATATCAAATGGACATCGGAACAATGGGATGCCATAACAGCAAAGGATTGTAACCTGCTTGTGGCTGCCGCGGCAGGATCGGGAAAAACAGCGGTGCTTGTTGAGAGGATTATAAAAAAGATTACCGATATTAAGAATCCTGTTGATATAGACAGGCTGCTGGTGGTTACGTTTACAAATGCGGCCGCTTGTGAAATGAGGGAAAGAATCGCGGAATCCATATCATGTCAATTGGAGGAAAACCCGGACTCTGTCAAAATGCAAAAGCAGCTGGCGCTACTGGGAAAGGCAAGTATAATTACCCTGCATTCTTTCTGTCTTGAGGTTATACGGGGAAATTTTCAGATTATAGAAATCGATCCGGACTTCAGGGTTGCTGATTCGACTGAAAGTGCATTAATGAAGCTTGAGGCATTAAGTGAAACTTTTGAAGAACAGTATGAAGAAGGAAACAGTGAGTTTTTTGAACTCCTGGAGTGCTATAGCGGTAATATGGACGATAAGCTGCTTCAGGATATGGTTCTGAATCTGTATGAGTTTATTCAAAGCAGTCCATGGCCCGAAATCTGGCTTGAGCAAATGACCGCAAATATGAATGTACCGGATGGGATTGGTTTCGAGGAGACGGTTTGGGGCATCGTACTTTTGGATTCAATCAGGCTTGAACTCATAGGCATGGAGGAAATGATGTTTCGTACCCTTGATATATTGAAATATAGTCCTGAATCGGAAAAATATTACAATATATATTTAAATGACATGGAAAATATCCGGCATATTATAAAGCTTACCGGGGAAAGTCAGCGGATAAGGGATAACTGTCTCAATAATACATCTCATATATCTAAAACCTGGGATAATCTATATGTTACATTAAAAAGCTTCAAGTTTGAAACGCTTCCCAGGTGTGGCAAGGAGGTTGACAGGAACAGTCTGGATACGGCAAGAAAAATAAGGGAAAATGTAAAAGCAGGTATAAAGAGGCTTAGAGAAAAGATCGTTACAACCGATTCTGCCGAAATCAGCAATACGCTGAAAGCTCTGTATCCTGGATTGAAATATCTTGCAAAACTGGTGAATCTCCTTACGGTTAAATATGCAGAAAAGAAAAGCAAAAAATTAGTAACGGATTTTAACGATCTGGAGCATTTCTGCCTCAAAATCCTTACGGTAAAAAGCGAAGATGGGAGCCTTAAACCATCTGAAACAGCACTTCGCTACAGGGAACGCTTTGAGGAAATTTTGGTGGATGAATATCAGGACAGTAATCTGGTACAGGAAATTATTATCAATACTATATCAAAAGTTGATGCAGGCAAACCAAACATATTCATGGTTGGAGACGTTAAGCAGAGCATTTACCGATTCCGCCAGGCCAGGCCCGAACTTTTCCTAAACAAGTACAATAAATATTCGAAGGAGACCGGACAACCGTTTCGGAAAATAATCCTTTTTAATAATTTCAGAAGCCGTAAAAATGTAATTAATTCAGTAAATTTCATATTTAAACAAATCATGTCCATAAATGTTGGCGAACTTGACTATACGGACAGTGAAGCTTTGTATCCCGGAGCGGTCTTTATGGAAAACGACAGGGAAGACCGTGTTGTCGGAGGTGAAACAGAGCTTCATATAATCCGGACAGGGGATTCAAAGGTTACAGATGAAACAGAAAATGGACACGAAGACAGGCAGGAGGATGAGGATAACGAAGAGAAGGAAATACCTGACAATATTCAATGCGAAGCGAGGCTTGTAGCGCGAAGGATTAAAGAATTAATGAGCTCTGATGAGAAAGGGAGGCATTTCTGTATCTTTGACGGAAGCACAAAGGAATACCGTAAAGTAGAGTTCCGCGATATCACAATACTGATGCGTACAACAAAAAACTGGTCTGAGGTTTTTGTTGATGAACTATATATGATGGGGATCCCGGCTTTTGCAGATACCGGGACAGGATTTTTTAAAACGGTTGAGGTTCAGGTAGTTCTGTCCCTCCTTAAAATCATAGATAATCCTTTGCAGGATATCCCTCTGCTCTCTGTTCTCCGTTCACCTTTTGTCGGCTTTTCCACCGATGAACTGGCCGAATTAAGACTTAAGGACAAAAAGGTAATGCTGTTTGAGGCTCTCAAAAAACTAGCCCAGGATAAGCAGTATAAATCAGCTGAAAAAGCGGCGCATTTTTTGAAAGATTTTGAAAACTGGAGGGAAATGGCGCTGTATATGACTGTCGATCAATTGCTATGGAGGCTGTATATCGGCACGGGTTATTATAGTATGGTAGGGGCAATGCCTGCGGGAGAGCAGAGGCAGGCAAACCTCAGAGTATTATTTGAGAGAGCGAGGCAATTTGAGGAAACCAGTTATAAGGGGCTGTTCAATTTCATAAACTTCATTGAGAAGCTAAGAAGCAATAAAGGAGATATGGGAAGCGCTAAAATTCTCGGAGAGAATGACAATGTGGTACGTATTATGAGTATTCATAAAAGCAAGGGATTAGAATTCCCGGTTGTTTTTGTATCCGGATGCGGCAAGAAATTTAACCTGCAGGACATGAATAAAAGTATTCTGTTGCACCAGGATCTTGGTCTTGGTCCGGATGTTGTAGATCATAAATTGCGTGTATCCTGGCCTTCGGCAGCAAAACTGGCAATAAGAGAAAAGGTGAAAAACGAAACAGTTTCTGAGGAAATGCGGATACTGTATGTAGCAATGACACGCGCGCGTGAAAAACTTATCATTACCGGAGCTGTGCGTGATACTGATGGAGTACTGTCAAAATGGTCAGCAGGGGCAAGTTGTTCAGAAAGCAGCCTTCCGGATTATGAAACAATCAGGTGTGGAAATTACCTTGACTGGCTAGGTATCGCGTTGATGAGGCACAAAGGCTGTAATGGACTAAGAGAAAGAATAACGGATGAAAGCGGTTTATGTGGGGTTTTAATAGAAGATCCTTCGGAATGGAGAGTAATAATATGGAACAATAGAAATTTACAAACGGGCAATATTTCAAATAATACGGAAGAAAATGATTTCATCCGTTGGTTCGACAGTCTGGATGAAGCCGACACGATTCCGGAACTGGCGGAGGAAATATCCCGAAGACTTAACTGGGAATATGGTTATACCGGATTATCCGGGATTCCTGCCAAGGTTTCAGTTACAGAATTAAAAAGGAGGTTCAGCGAAGTAAATACGGAAAACATCCAAACATTTCCTCATATTATGCCAATCATGGTTAAAAAACCTAAGTTCATGGAGGGGAAAAAGGAACTGACTCATGCTGAAAAAGGGACATTGCTGCACTTTGCCATGCAGCATCTTGACTTTGACAATACAGATATTGAAACACAGATTTATAAAATGACGGAAAAGGACTTACTTACAAAGCAACAGGCTCAAAGTATTGATTTCGACGGAATCCGTCTGTTTCTGAAATCAGATCTCGGAAAGAGGATGGTATCAGCAAAAAAAATATACCGTGAAGTGCCATTTAATATTGAAATACCCTGTAATGAACTGTTTGATGATTTTGAACCTGAAAAATACCATAGTGAAACAATTCTTCTGCAGGGTGTTATTGATTGCTATATTGAGGAGTCTGATGGTATAGTGCTTTTGGACTACAAAACAGATTATGTGCCTGAGGGAAAAGAGGATATTATAAGGGAGAGGTATAAGTTGCAGATTGGATACTATACCAGGGCTTTGGAAATTTTGTCCGGGAAGAAGGTCAAGGAGCGGTACATATATCTTTTCTATAATGGAAAAGTTCTTGAGGTATAATAAAGACCTCAGCGGGGATATATTTCCAAAGTGCCGCGAGTATTATGGTTCTGTGGAAGGTAGGTTTTTATATAATGAAAACAAATAATAAAAAACATAATATAAAGGGCTTGACAGAGGTATTAGTTAACTGATATAGTAAAAATACCAAAGGTCTGTTAATCCTGCTATTTCCCGAGGATGTATCTTTCTTGGTTTTTCAGTCCAGAATAATAAACGGATCCTTTACATGTGATGTGTTTGTTATACATAGAATTCCTGAATTCCCTGAATCATAGATACTATCAAGTTAACAGAATAATATGATAATGCTTTTTGCTTTATCCCGCACTTTTAAATATCACGATATATACGTGGGAACATAACTGTTATTTAAAATGAAGTTGTTTATTTAATTTTGCATGAAGATATCGTTTTACATCATAATAAAGTATAGCTGTTAAAACAGACAGGGGGAGGAGTTTTCTCAAAAGAATGACAAATGAAAGGCTGTTTGAATAAATCGCAGATATCCGTATTAACAAAATATCAGGAAATATTCTTCGTACTATTCACAAAAATGTACTTTATTTAATATGATTTATCAGTAGTTATGTTGTAGCATATTTTTATGTCATATTTTAAACATTAAAAAATTTAATCCAAATATATATATTCATTTTGGAAAAAGAAACAAGGCGGTGGACCATGGAAGACAGAACTAAACTGCAAGGCAAGAGCCTGGAGGATTTAAGGTATATTGCCAAAGTAATGGGAGTAAAAAGTATTACTCGTTACAGAAAGCAGGAGCTTATTGAAAAAATTCTAGTTGCCGGAGAGAATAGGGAGGAAACACTCCTAATCGGCCAAACTACTGTGAAAAAAAGGCCTGGTCGTCCCAGAAAAAATAAGGCTGAGGCAAAAAACGATGTTGCTGAAGAACCCGAAGAGGCTACGAACAAGCAGGTTTCAGAGGAAGAGCTTTCAGGCGGTCAGGAGACGGTTCCTGATGAGACTCAAACGCAAAAAACTCCTTCACCGGTAAGGGAAAGACGTATGCGTAAAGAGCCTGAAATCAGAAGGCCTGTCCGACGAGGCAGACCTCCCCTGGAGCAGGAAACATCAGAAAAGACTGAAAAGCCCGTTCCTATTGAAGAAGATAAAGAATCCGGGGAAATTCAAATCGAAGACGCAGAAATGGGGGTACAGGATACTTTTGTTCCTAATAAGGGAATAGAAGCTGAAGAAGACAGGGAGCAGCCAACTGAAAGAACTGATAATACCAGAGAGACCCGGGAAAATAATTATCGTCCGGGTTATGGCAAGGATTTATCACGGCTTGAAAGTGATGAACCTGTCAGTGGGATATTGGAAGTATTGCCGGATGGTTACGGTTTTTTAAGGGGGCAAAATTACTTATCCGGCCCGAGGGATATCTATGTTTCTCCTTCTCAGATCCGCCGTTTTAATTTAAAAACCGGGGACAAAATTGTTGGAAAGGGAAGAATACAGAAAGAGGGAGAAAAGTTTCAGGCACTATTATATGTTCTGTCGGTAAACGGTGAAGGCCCGGATATGGCACAACGCCGAAGACCTTTTGAACAGCTTACGCCAATTTTCCCGGATAAGAGAATCACACTCGAAACAGAACCAAAAGAGCTTTCACCCAGGCTGATAGATTTGATCGCTCCTATAGGAAAAGGCCAGAGAGGTCTGATTGTATCGCCTCCAAAGGCAGGGAAAACAATTCTTCTAAAAAAGATAGCAAATGCAATAACCCAGAAATACAGTGATATTGAATTAATTGTCCTTTTGATTGATGAAAGACCTGAGGAAGTAACCGATATGCAGCGCTCTATCAAAGGTGACGTTATATACAGTACTTTCGACGAGCTTCCCGAACACCATATCAAAGTAGCGGAAATGGTACTGGAAAGAGCGCAAAGGCTGGTTGAGCAGAAAAAAGATGTTGTAATTCTTTTAGATAGCATAACAAGGTTGGCAAGAGCCTACAACCTTACAATTCCCCCGACGGGAAGAACCCTTTCGGGCGGTCTTGATCCTGGGGCCTTGCATAAGCCTAAACGGTTTTTTGGTTCAGCAAGAAACATTGAATTCGGCGGGAGTCTTACAATTATTGCAACTGCTTTAATTGACACCGGCAGCCGTATGGATGATGTTATTTACGAAGAATTTAAGGGAACCGGTAATATGGAACTGCATCTTGATAGAAAACTTTCGGAAAAACGTATTTTCCCGGCTATAGATATTAATCGCTCGGGTACGAGACGGGAAGAAATGCTTCTCAGTCAAAAGGAACTTGAAGCTATCTGGGCAATTCGTAAGGCCATGAGCAATATGGGTACGGCCGAAGTTGCAGAAATGATTGTAAACCGTCTGGTTCAGACAAAAACTAATGATGAGTTCGTTAATGGAATAAATGTAACATTTATTCAGAAAGAAAAAAACAATTACGATTCAATATATAAATAAAACATAAAAACCGGAAGAACAGGTTCTTCCGGTTTTTATGTATATATTGTACTAAATTTTCAGTACAATATATATAGCACAAGTGAATTGAGCGCGTGCCGAAATTTTTGCAAGCAAAACGGCACATGCGCAATATAAAATGAAAGAAGAGATAGCTTCTTCAGTATCAATTCATTCCGATTACTTTTTTCATTTTATGCGGCATTAATAGAAAGTTAATTATTCGCAACCGAAAAGGAATGAAAATGAACAGTCAAGACGAATGGGAAAACTTTATCAATTCATGCAAGCGATGTATGGGTTGTGAGCTGGCAAATACAAGAACGAATGTTGTTGTTGGGCGGGGTGAAAACCTAAGTGCACCGGTTATGCTTATAGGGGAGGGCCCGGGTGAAAGGGAGGATTTAAGCGGACAGGCTTTTGTAGGCAGGGCCGGGATTCTTCTGGATCACCTGTTGAATGCGCTGATGTTTAGGCCCGACGACTATTACATATGCAATATTGTTAAATGCCGTCCGCCAAACAACCGGGAACCATATTCTGAAGAGGCGCAGGCTTGTCTTCCATGGCTGCGGTTTCAGGTGAAATATATAAAGCCCTCCGTTATTGTCTGTCTGGGAAGAACGGCACTCAGGTATATTGTAAGCGAGGATGCCCGGATTACAAGAGTCAGAGGTAATTGGATAGAAAGGCCGGGGTTTTTCAGGATCATGCCGACATACCACCCTTCAGCGGTTTTACGGGATCCCGGTAAAAAAGAAGAAATGTATCATGATATGAAGATGGTTAAAGAATATCTTGAGACCATAAAAAAAACCCCATAAATTAAGTGTTATCAGTCCTTTGATAATTTAAAGTTCATAATAACGCATATTTGTCATAAGTATAAAGTATCCTAAAGGAAAGGGGTACTTTAATGATCTATCTGGATAATGCCGCCACATCCTGGCCAAAGCCGCCTCAGGTAGTTCAGGCAATGGCGGATTTTATCAGGCGGGGCTGCGCAAACCCCGGAAGGTCGGCGCATGCTATGGCCCGCCAGGCTGATGAAGCTGTTCTTCATACCCGGGAACTTCTTGCTAAACTGTTTAATATCAACGATCCAATGCGAATTGTGTTTATGCATAACGCAACTTACGCAATCAATATGGCAGTTCATGGAGTTTTAAATAAGGGAGGACAGGTTGTTACCACCATGATGGAGCACAACTCGGTTTTGCGTCCCTTAAAAACGCTTGAAGAAGCCGGAACCATTCACATTGAACTGATAAGGCCGGATAAATTCGGAAAAATTAATATACATAATATAAAAAAAGCTGTTACAAAAGCAACCAGTATGTTATGCATGACACTGTCATCAAATATTACCGGAGCAATTATGCCTGTGGCTGAAGCAGGAAAGTATTGCAGGGCAAATGGCGTAATATTCATGGTTGATGCCGCACAGGGAGCCGGAACAGTACCGGTTGATACGGAAAATATGTGTATTGATTTACTGGCTTTTTCCGGACACAAAGGACTTTTTGGGCCGCAGGGTACAGGTGGGCTCTACGTCAGGGAGGGCATTTCTTTAAAACCATTGATCCAGGGAGGGACAGGGAGCTTCTCCGACCGGCTTATCCAGCCCGAGATTTTCCCGGATATTCTTGAAAGCGGTACCCTTAATGTCCCTGGAATTGTTGGTATGGGAAAAGGGATCCAATATCTTCTGGACACAGGGATTACAAATATTCACAGCAAGAAACAACATTTACTAATAAGGTTTATTGAAGGACTTCAAAAAGAAAACCGGATTATCATTTATTCAGCGCCTCCGGAAGCAAACACGGGAATTGTGGCATTGTCGGTAGAAGAAATTGATTCGTCAGAGGTGGGTTATCTTCTGGACAAAAGGTTTGGAATATGTTCAAGAAGCGGACTCCATTGTGCCCCATTGGCACACAGATACCTTGATACCTTTGATAAAGGTCTGGTACGCATAAGCCCGGGTTACTTCAATGATGAAACCGAAATGGATCTTGCTGTAAAGGCCTTGCGGGGAATAGCGTCAGGAATATATAACTAAAAATTATACATCAAAGACGGTTACTTCCGGAACGGAAAAGAAACGTAAGGGAAGAAGAACGGTTCCAAGACCTCGGCTTATATAAATCCGGTTTTTCCGTATGGTCGCGGGTCCTTTTAGGTATCCCATTTTACACAGCCGATCTTTTCTCAGCAATGAGTATTCAAGGCTAAAGGGCATCCACACCTGGCCTCCGTGAAAATGCCCGGTAATCAGAATATCAATACTATTCTCCGGGATATGAAGCGCAATATCGGGGTTATGGGAGAAGGCCAGTACACATTTATATTTCCCCTTGAGACCGCAGAAAATATCATTATTAACAACAACTCCGGTTTTGAAATCATCTATGCCAATCAATGCCATGCCAAGTGAAGCATGTTCCTGTGTCCCGGGTTTCCCGGATGGTAAAAATACAAGCTCGTTGAATAAAAACCGTATATTCAATTTTTTCATTTCATCTATAAACTTTTTCCGGAAGGAAAAACAGTTTTTGAAACACCAGTACTCATGATTCCCGGCAACGGCAAAAATCGGAACATCGGTATTAAGCCCTTTAAGCCATCGGGCAAGCTTTCTCAAATGTTTGGGTTTATCCAGAAGATCCCCGCTTATTATTATATAATCGGGGCTAACCTTTTTAATTGTTTTACTTATCCTGTGGGATGACACGAACAAAAGTCCGATATGTATATCCGAAAGATGTAGAAAACGGTATCCTGCTCCTGTAGGTATGGTTTGGTATATTGTTTTATATAAAAGAGCCTGAACAAACATATAGATGAATACTATAACCGGTACTGCAGGAAGTATTATGCACCATTTCATTGCAGAAGTCCTTTCCGTAGGGTTTATCAAAATTTAAAGACACCTCTTTAAGCGGAGGATTCCGATTACAAACTTCAGTGGAGTAGTGTCTCCATCTGAAGCTTCGATGTTAATCCTTGCTGAACAAGTTCACTGTTTATTTTAACAGATAAATGTTAATATATGAATAGAGTAAATAAAAGAATTCTGAAAGGGGATTACCTGTGAAAAGAGTAATTATCATTGTACTTGACAGTGTGGGTATAGGAGAGCTTCCGGACAGTGGTTCCTATGGGGATGAAGGCAGCAATACACTTGGGAATATAGCAAGAGCCATAAGGAATTTTTCATTGCCGAATATGGAAAAACTCGGTTTGGGTTATATTGACGGTATAGACTATCTGAACCGTCCCCAAGATCTAAAGGGTACATATGGAAAACTGGCCGAGCAGTCCGCAGGAAAAGATACAACCACCGGACACTGGGAAATATCAGGTATTATCTTGAATACACCCTTTCCTGTTTATCCCGAAGGTTTTCCGCAGCATTTAATTAAGAGCTTTGAGAAAAGGATTGACAGGAAGACTTTGGGGAATAAACCTGCTTCCGGTACGGCTATAATACAGGAACTTGGATATGAGCATGTAAAAACTGGTTTTCCAATCGTTTACACTTCAGCGGACAGTGTGTTTCAAATTGCGGCTCATGAAGAAGTTATACCGATTGAGAGACAGTATGAAATCTGTCGTATAGCACGGGGCATGCTTACAGGGGAACATGGAGTCGGAAGAGTAATTGCCCGTCCCTTTACCGGCGAAGCCGGTAATTATATTAGAACCGAAAGAAGGAAAGACTTCTCCATTGACCCGCCAAAAGATACAGTTCTGAATCTTCTTAAGGATAACGGATTTCAAGTGCGTGCTGTAGGAAAAATTGAGGATATATTTAACGGCTCCGGTATAACACATGCCATTCATACAAATGGAAATTCGAATGGAATAGACAGAACCATTGAATGGATTAGAGAAGAATATGAGGGTTTGTTGTTTACAAACCTGGTGGATTTTGATATGCATTACGGGCACAGGAATAACGTGGAAGGCTACGCCAGAGCACTAAAAGAATTTGATAACAGGCTTCCGGAGCTACTTGAGAATTTGTGCGGCGGGGACATACTTATTATCACTGCGGATCACGGATGCGATCCGTCCACCGCCAGCACCGATCATTCAAGGGAATATGTACCGCTTATTATTACCGGTAAAAGTATAATAAAGGGTAAAAATTTAAACACAAGAAATAGTTTTTCGGATATAGCCAAAACCGTTGCCGAATATTTTGGACTTCGTAATGTTTTATGCGGAGAAAGCTTTTTAAATGATATTATTAAAAAAGAGTGTTAAACGGGTTTTTTGAGCCGGAAATGATGCTTTAAAGTAATTGAGATTTTCTGTTCAATCAGTATGATACAGAAGAAAGGAGCGGAGTGATGTTTGCGCTGGACTTGATTTTGAAAAAAAGAAACGGCGGAAAGCTTGACAGAGCTGAAATCGAATATCTGATACAGGGATACACAAATGAAGAAATTCCGGATTATCAGGTTGCGGCCTTTTTAATGGCCGTCTTCTTTCAGGGTATGGATGCGGATGAAACCCTCTGCTTTACTGAGGCTATGCTGAATTCAGGGGAGGTTGTGGACCTTTCCGGAATTCCCGGAATTAAAACCGACAAGCACAGTACAGGAGGTGTTGGTGATAAAACAACCCTTGTGGTGGCACCGATAGTAGCCTCCCTGGGAGTCCCGGTCGCGAAGATGTCGGGCAGGGGATTGGGGCATACCGGGGGAACAATAGACAAGCTGGAGTCGATACCCGGGTTCCGAACTGATTTATCAAGAGAAGAGTTTTTAACAAATGTCAGGGAAATAGGTCTGGCAGTTGCCGGACAAACCGGAAATCTTGCACCGGCAGATAAAAAGCTGTATGCGTTAAGGGATGTTACAGGTACGGTGGACAATGTTTCATTGATTGCCGCCAGTATTATGAGTAAAAAACTTGCTTCAGGCGCCGATGCGATTGTTCTGGATGTCAAGACAGGAAGCGGCGCCTTCATGAAAACTCCGGAGGAGGCAGAGTTACTGGCTCGGACTATGGTGAATATAGGTAATGGCGCCGGAAGGAAAACCGTAGCTTTAATAACTGAAATGGATAGGCCTTTGGGACTTAATATAGGAAACTCCCTTGAGGTTTCCGAGGCCGTTGAAGTATTGAAGGGAGGCGGCCCGGAGGATTTGAAGGAAATATGCGTGGAATTGGCGGCCAATATGTTATTCGTTGCCCGAAAGGGTACAATGAAAAAGTGCCGTGAAATGTCCTGTCGGGCACTGAGTGAAGGAATTGCGTTTTTGAAGCTTTCTGAAATGGTAAAGAGACAGGGCGGTGATCCGGGTGTACTCGAGAATACGGAGAAATTTAAAAAGGCATCCGTTAGTGCGGAGTGGAAATCTGAATATGATGGATATATACAAAAAATGCATGCTGAAAAACTCGGTATGGCTTCTCTGGTTTTAGGAGCCGGAAGAAAAGCCAAAAATGATATAATTGATCCATCGGCAGGCATCAGCCTTTTGAAAAAAATCGGTGATAAAATAACAAGGGGAGAAACACTGGCGGTTCTGTATACGTCAAACACGGAAAGTATTCAAGAAGCCGTATATATTCTTAACGGCGCTGTTATTGCCGGAGAGGATCCTGTAATGCCGGGCTCTTTAGTTTTGGGCAGGATTGAATAGTATTGCATAAAAATAAAATAAGCTTGAATAAACACATATAGGCCATGCATACATTATTATGGGATGAACTTTTAGGAGTATCCGCATGAAAACAAAAAGGCTTGTATGGTTTTTTTTAGCGGCAGCGCTAATGCTTCCGTTAAATCAAGCGGTTCTATGCATTGAAGGGAATGATAAACCGCTTTTAGAAAATGTTCCTTTTAAGGTAAACGCAAAATCGGCTGTCTTAATGGTCTCAAACACAGGACAATACATTTTTGAGATGGAAAGCCACACCGAACTCCCGATTGCTTCCATTACAAAAATAATGACCATGCTTTTAGTGATGGAGGCTCTGGACCAAAAGAAAATCTCTCTTGACGATGTGGTAACGGTTTCAGACGCGGCCAGCAGTATGGGAGGCTCCCAGGTTTATCTGGCCGTGGGAGAAGAGTTTACTGTGCACGACTTGCTGAAAGCTGTAGCCGTTCACTCTGCAAATGACGGATCGGTTGCCCTTGCTGAACATGTAGCCGGCAGCGAGAGTGTTTTTGTCGCGATGATGAACGAAAAGGCTAAGGAACTAGGTATGAACAATACATTTTTTCTGGACTGCTCAGGCTTGACCGATGTTGGTCATTACAGTACTGCCCATGATATAGCCATTATGGCAAGAGAACTTATTACAAAATACCCGTTGATATATGAATATACAACGATAAAACACGATACCTTCCGGAACGGAACCTTTGATCTGGATAATACCAATGAACTGATTGGCAGATACAGAGGGATGACAGGTTTGAAAACAGGTGTTACAGGTGCTTCCCGATATTGCCTGGCGGCAACTGCGTCCAGGGACGGGCTGGATTTGATTTCTGTTGTGCTGGGAGCGGACAGTGATAATCTCAGGTTTTCCGAATCGGCTAAAATTCTTGATTATGGTTATTCTAACTATGAGATTATGCTGATAGAGAAAAAGGGAGAAACAGCAGGAAACGTTAATGTGAAAAAAGGTCTTGGAGTTAATGTTCCTGTTGCCTATGAAGAGAATACAGCTGTACTTTTAAAAAGGGGTCAGAAGAGTAAAGTGAAGGAGGAAATAAGACTGCCCGACTTTATTAACGCACCGGTAGCCATAGGCGACAAGGCTGGCGAAGCGGTAGTGACTCTGGAAAATGAAGTTATCAAGTCCATTCCTCTGGTGACAATGGAAGAGGTAAAAAAGGCCACCTGGCTTAAAACATTCTGGCGGCTGACAGTACACTGGTTCTCCCTGGCCAGGAAATAAGGAAGCAGGGGGACGGTTCTTTCGATTCCGGGAGGAAGCGAAAGAACCGTCCCCCTGCTTCCTCTTGCATCCCTGATTGACAGAAACGGCATGTTATTGTATGATAGGTCACAGATAAAAGGGATAAACTGCGGAGGATAACATGGAATCGTTAAGACCACTTAATAGAGCCGGTTTTACGGATGTTTTGGATTATGGAGTCTCATTGTTCAAAAAGCACTTCCGTAAGATTTTTTTTATAAGTTTAGTTTTCAATCTGCCTGTTACAATTCTTCTGTCAATTTTCAATCCCGTATTAACAAATCAGTACATGACTTTTATGAATCCTGATGAAATTACCGGATCCGGTGACATCCTGTCTTCGGTTTTAGCTCTTTATGCAATGATTATAGGAGGGCTGTTATTATCGGGCATCTATAACCTGACACTGAAAAATGTTATGGATGGTTCTATAATAAAAATCCTGTATGCGGATGTGGTATTAAATCAGGAAAAGACTCCCGGACAGGTTATCAGAGAGTGTTTTAAGCAGTTCGGAACAATGATGCTGGGAAGGTTTTTATATGGTTTGATTCAGTCCCTGGTTTTTTTCGTCGCGTATATATTACTGGTAATCGGAATATTTGCGGGTTCTTTCGCTTTTATGGGGACCGCTGCCGCAGGTTTTACATCGTCATCGCCCTGGCTGGCAGCTGGAATAATTATTCTGGGGATATTAGCGGCAATGACTGCTTTGTTTTTTCTGGTTGTGGTCACAGGATATTTCAACGGCAGATACTGGATGTTTCTTCCGGCTATATGCATTGAGCAGCATAAAGCCGGTTCCGGCATAGGACGGTGCAACAAGCTCGGGGGAAACGGTTTTTATCTCATCGGTCTGTCTTATATAGCGGGAGCCCTGCTGATATGGATTTTCCCAGGTATTATCAATATTGTCATCCTCTTTGCCAGTGGAGTATCAGGAAATATGAACGTTGAATTGTATCGGATTGGTACTGTTGTCACACAGATTTTTTCCGCTGTTCTGCAACCTTTGTTTGTTTGTATTCTTACGGCTCTTTATATTATCCTTCGCGTAAGACGTGAAGGTCTTGATTTGGAAATTGACCTGTGGACAATTAAAGAGGAAGAGAAGAGAAAGACTCAACGTTGGACAATGGAGGCTCCAAATGCCGCAGAATGAGTCAAGTGAACAAATGATCCGTGATAAGGTTGATAAAATCCTTGCCGGACGGGAATTTAAAACAGCGGGTGAGGGGAACCCAATCGCCGATATGATACGCCGGTTGTGGGACAGTTTCAGGGAATGGATAGAGAGGATACTTTCACGGAACAGGCCGACTGAAAGGGAATTTCAATTTAATCCGGATTTTTTTGATTCCGGCTTTGTGAATATCCTGAAAATTGTACTCATTATAGCGGCTGTTATAATTGCTTTCATTTTGTTACGTATTATTGTAAGCAGAGTGTATCTTGCGAGGAAATCAAAAAAATCCCGGGTTCCGGAAGCGTATGATTATCTTGATAACCCCGATTCAGCAATTAACAGGATGAAAGATTTACTGGATAGAAAAGAGTATGCAGAAGCACTGCGATATCTTTTTATTGCTGTTCTTCTGGAACTTAATAAAAGACAAATTATTGTTATAGAAAAATGGAAAACAAACCGTGTATACTTAAGGGAAATTAACTCAAAAAATCAGCATATTGCCGCCAAAATGAAAGAATTCTCCTTCCTGTTCCACGCATGTCGTTATGGTGACAGGATGGCGGATGAATTACAGATAAACAAATGGTTTGATTTTTACCGGGGCCTGAAGGAGGCTTGTAATGAAGGGTAGAATTAAAAAACATGCCGGTTTAATATTTGTAATGCTTTCGGTTCTGACAGCGGGTTTTGTATTGTATTCAGTAACCGTGTACAAAAAAGATTATCCCGTTTACAGTTCATATAACACGAAGGGGGATGGGATTAAAGCCTTATACCTTCTTACAGGAAAAATGGGATATGAGGCCAGGCGTTTCCACTATCCGGCCAGGTTTCTGGAGGGACAGGCAGTAATGGTGCTTTACCGTCCGGAAGCGTCACTTTTTAATGATACGGAGGAACAGGAAAATTTCAAGGAATGGCTTTTACAGGGGAACACACTGATTATAATACCTGATGAGAATACTTTGAAAACACTGTGGATTTTTAATTTGATTTCCGATATGAAAAAGCGGCATGAAGTCATTCAGGTGGGAGATATTACCACAATTTGGTATGGACTTGATGAGGCTGCTGTTTGTGTGATGGATCGTCCCGATGGTTTTCTTAACAAAAATCTCAGGGATTCCAATGCGTCTGTTGCCTTTATCCGGGCTTTGGAGAAGATTAAGGGCAGGGATATTTTTTTTAATGAGTATTATCATAACCTTCAAAAGCCGGCACCGGGGATATGGGAATTGATTGGAACAACAGGCCGGCTTGTTTTTATTCAGATAATGCTGGTTCTGCTTTTGATTGTTTTAAGAGGGTGGAATCCTTTCGGCCGGGTACGCGATGAGGATAAATGGATGAAACGGCCTGAAAATGAAGCGTTGAAAGCTCTGTCGGGGCTTTATATGCGGATGAAAGCCTATCGGCTGGTTTTGTCCAATTACTACGGTTTTTTTATACAAAAATACAACCGGTTCCTGAATGAGCAAAGTCCATTGCAGGATATGGCCGTACGAACTCTTTCCCTTTGTGAGCGCTATATGGAAGCAGAAAAGGGGAGAACACGTAAAAATGAACTATACCTTCTGGTACGTCAATTAGTAAAGATAGAAGATGATATGAAGAAAGGGATGAAAAAGGAATGGAAATAAACCTTGAAATGGTAAAGGAAAAACACGGGCGATTACTGGAAGAGCTTCATTGTGTCATCGTCGGTCAGGAGGAGTTTCTGGAGCATCTCGCGGTTGCCCTGTTTACCGGCGGACATGTATTGATGGAAGGAGTTCCGGGCCTTGGTAAAACCTTAGCGGCAAGGTCTCTCGCAAAGGCATTGGATGCCGGGTTTTCAAGGATACAGTTCACTCCCGACTTAATGCCGTCGGATGTAACCGGAACGAAGGTTTTTGATGTTAAGAACAGTAACTTTTACATGAAAAAAGGCCCTGTATTTACTCATATTCTGTTGGCGGATGAAATCAACCGGGCAACCCCCAAAGCCCAATCGGCTCTTCTGGAATGTATGGAGGAGAGAAGTGTAACTATTGACGGGGAAACATATAACCTGCCGGAACCCTTTATGGTACTGGCTACAATGAATCCGCTGGAGTTTGAGGGAACCTACCCGCTTCCTGAAGCGCAGCTTGACAGGTTTTTAATGAAGCTTACCCTTCAGTATCTTAAGCCGGAAATGGAAGCAGCGCTGCTTGTAAGGGTGAATGAAAAAGGCGGAGTGCTGGGATTGGAGCAGTTAAAACCGGTAATTACTCCATCCGAATGGGTATTCATGCGGGGGGAGGTCAACAGGGTACTGGTAGGCGAGGCTATTATCCGCTATATTATATCAGTTGTTCTGGCTACAAGGAATTCACCTGCCGTATTGCTGGGCGCGAGTTCCAGAGCATCAATCGCCCTTATGCAATGCTCAAAAACCCTGGCTGCTTTTGACGGAAGGGATTATGTGATTCCGGAAGATGTGGTGGAGGTAATTCATCCTGTTTTGCGTCATCGCTTGATTATAAGGCCCGAAGCTCAACTGGACAATGTTTCGGTGGATGATATTCTGACAGGGATTGTAAAGACTGTGGAAATACCAAGATGATGATGATGAGGAGTTATTATGTTTATCAGTAAGCGTTTTATCATGTTGGCTCTGGCAGGGGTTCTTCCGGCTGTTTTGTCTTTTGTTCCGGGTGTAGGGATTTACGCTTTTTTAATATATAATTTACTGCTTTTCATATTCCTCTTTGCAGATTTCTCAATATCTCCTGAACCGGAGGCTTTTCATATAAAAAGAGTAGTGGAAAGGAAGCTTTCCCTGTCCGTATGGAACAGGATTGATCTTATTATTGAAAACCCCATCCATTCCTTACTGAAGATTCATGTGAGGGATGCCGTTCCGGATAGCTTTATATCTGAAAATGAGATAATAAGCTTTGAATTGGGGGGGGAGGAAATTAAAACAATATCCTACCGGGTAAAGCCTGTAAAACGCGGAGAATATGTTTTCCCGGATATACATGTCCGGGTTTCGGGTGTTATGGGGCTGTGTGTCCGATCAGAAACCCTGCCGGTTTCAGACTGTGTAAAGGTGTATCCGAATCTTAAGGACATGCGTAATCATCATCTGGCTATAATGCAGAAAAAAAAGCTGTCGACAGGGTTTCAAAAATTAAGGCAGATGGGGATAGGAACTGAATTTGAAAGTATTCACGAATACAATCCCGGTGATGATTTCAGACATGTAAACTGGACGGTTACAGCCAGGGAAGGCAGGCTTTTCGTAAACCGGTATGAACCTGAAAGAAACCAGTATGTTTATATCATGATGGACACCAGCAGGGTTATGAGCGAAGAAATTAAAGGAATTACCAGGCTGGATTACGCTGTAAACGCAGCGTTTATTGTTGCCGAAACCGTTATGAATTATGGAGATAATATCGGACTGATTACATTTGACAGCGAAATTAACAGAATGGTAAAGCCCGGAAAAGGAACGGCGCATTTCCAGAGGCTCGCAGACAGTCTGTATAATGTTGAAATAAAGGAAAATTCCGCTGACTATGAAAAAGCGTTTTCTACGTTGCAGAAGACACAAAACCGGAGCAGCCTGGTCCTTTTATTTACCGATCCGTTCAACATGGAGCATGCAAGTGAGATAGCAAATGCCTGGCGGAATTATGCGCCACGGCATAAAGTTATGGTGCTTGCCATAAAAAATCCACTGCTGAACCGTGAGTCGGACAGGAATATAAAAGATATGGAAGATATTTTTTTAAGAAGTGCCGCATTAAAACTATTGGATGATCGCAGGCGGACATTCTCAATATTAGAGAAGTCGGGTATTCCGACTTTGGAATCCGATCCCGGCACTTTAACCATTAATACAATAGACCGCTATGTCCGCCTCAAGAGTCAGGCAGGCACGGCTCTTCCCTGACTCGCCAAAGGATGGAGAAAGATAATGAATCAGACAATATTTGTTCTATTAACTGTTCTTTTTGCAGCATCCATTGTGGTTACAGTTACAATTATAAAAAGACGAAGGAAAAAAAGGCGTACATTATTGTATTTGAAGAAAATATGGGGATCAAAAGACCCCGGACATGAAAGGGTGTTTATTCCGGAAAACAGAAAAAGACTCATGAATTCGATAAAAAAAGAATATTCTTTTTTTATTGATGATATCACCTGGGATGATCTTAATATGGATAAAATATTCCAGCGGTTGAACTACACCCGAAGCACTGTGGGGGAAGACTTTCTGTATTCCATGCTGCATCTGCCTGTTTTTGATGATAAACAATTAACCGGACGGGAAGAAATGATTGCTTTGTTTCAACAGGATGAATCTCTTCGTCTTTCACTCCAGTACTATCTCACGAATCTGGGGTTAATTCAGGAAACCAACCTGGCCGACTGGCTGTATGGCTCTCCATTTAAGTCCTCCATTCGCATTCTGCCGTTTATAGGGCTGGTTTTATTACTGTTGATATCACCATTGTTTATAATTATCAATCCGGGTTTAGGAATAATTATGATGGTCATGACCATGATTATAAATATTACCGTGCACGCAAAAACCATACGTGATCTTTCCGTATATCTGGAACCCGTACAATATCTGGTCAGAATGATAGCTGCGGCGGGGAAAATATCAAAAATAAAACATGAAGCCCTGAATGAACATTGCATTAACCTTTCCGCACTATTTCGAAAACTTAACACATTCAGCATACAGAACTTCTCGTTTATGCAGGCTGTAACCCAGGAGCCTTTTACCGAGTACCTGAAAACAGTGTTGCTTGGTGAAATTATTTTTTTCAAAAATACAATGAGGGAGCTTTTGAATCATCAGAAAGAAGTAAGGGAAATCTTTAATATCCTGGGAATATTGGATAGCTGCCTTTCCATCGCGTCATTCAGGGATAGTATAAGTAACTGGTGCAAACCGGATTTTAACAGTGGGAGATCCCTGGTTTTCTCTGTTAAGGACGCATGGCATCCATTGATAGACAAACCTGTTCCAAGCAGCATTCTAATGGAGAAGCCTGTTCTGTTAACAGGTTCCAATGCTTCAGGGAAATCCACATGGCTGAAGGTATGCGCTGTAAATATCCTTTTCGCGCAAACTATCCATACGTGCACAGCCGCTTCATATTACTGCAGCTATTTCAGGTTGTTCTCATCGATGGCTTTGCGGGATGATATTGTTTCGGGTGAGAGCTATTATATTGTTGAGATCCGTTCGCTTAAAAGAATTCTTGACGCGGTTGATGAAGAACCTGCGGTTTTCTGCGTTATCGATGAGGTTTTACGCGGCACAAATACAGTGGAGAGAATTGCGGCTTCCTCCGAAGTGCTGCAGTTGCTGTCCGGTAAGAGATGCCTTTGCATGGCGGCTACACATGATTTGGAGCTGGTACAGCTTTTGAAGAATTCCTATTCATCGTTCCATTTCCAGGAGAGTATAACCGACAATGGTATTGTTTTTGATTATTTACTTTACCCTGGCCCGACAAAAACAAGAAATGCCATTAAATTATTATCTATAATGGATTATGATGAAGAACTTGTTGCAAAGGCTGAACAGAAGGCAAAAGCTTTTATGGATACAGGGATCTGGCAGTAAGGAAGAAGTGGGACGGTTCTTTTGCTTCCTTCCACCGGAAGGACAGGGACCATACCTGCAAGTGCTGTTTTAAGTAAACAGGGGGAGGTAATCCTCCCCCTGCCGGTCACACTGTTTTGGTGGGAGTTATGGTTTATCTTCTTTTTTTTCTAAATCACTTAATTTATAGGTAATGCACCGGGATGATCTTCTTGCCTTGTCATAATCTGATTTTACCTTATCGGCTGATTTTTCAGCCTTTTCCTTTGCCGCTTTGCTCTCTTTTGGTTTATTGCTTTTTCTGGGAGAGGATTTGTGAAAGCTGCAGTTTTTATTTGTGCATACATCATTCGTTAACAGTGATCCGCACGAGCAAAATTTTACCATTCATCGCACTCCTGTTCAGTATTTCAATTTTATCGTTTCATATTATTATACCATAAAGTTTGATATCTTACTTGATTATCTTATTTGGTTATATAATGAAGGACTTGTCGCATAGCTGTAAAAAGGCACTTTTATGGGCGCGGTTACATGGCAGTCATTAACTCATTCCCTGCCGTTCCAGCAGTATGTGCATACTTTTTCGGGCGGTAGGCAGATTGCGTCCAGCATGTCGTAAAGTGATTGGTATTTCAGGGTTGTAAAATTCAGGCGTCTTCTTATACATTCAATCATACAATGGTATTTTTCAGTCTCGGGATTACTGTATTCGTCCAGAGCAGCCTGGTCGTTTCCTTCCAATTGCCTTATGGCTTGCCGTGTAGCAAGATCCATTTCGGATTTTGAGCGGGAAAAATTCAGGTACTTGCATCCGTACACCAAGGGAGGGCAGGCCGAACGGATATGGACTTCCTTTGCGCTGCAGTCATACAGGTATTCAACCGTTTCCCTCATCTGTGTTCCGCGTACGATTGAATCATCACAGAAAAGAAGGCGTTTTCCTTTTATCAGATCCATAATGGGCATTAACTTCATTTTAGCAATAAGATTTCTCATTTCCTGGTTTTGCGGCATAAAACTCCTTGACCAGGTAGGTGTGTACTTTATAAAGGGCCTACCGAAAGGAACCCTGGCTTCGTTGGCATATCCGATGGCATGGGCGACACCGGAATCAGGTATACCGGCCACCAGATCGATTTCCACATTGTCATTCCGGGCTAAAGCCGCGCCATTACGGTTCCGCATTATTTCAACATTCATTCCTTCATAGGTTGAAGAAGGATAACCATAATAAACCCATAAAAACGCGCAGATTTTCATCTCACTGCGTGGAGGGGAGATCTTTTCCATTCCATCGGGAGTAAGGAGAACAATTTCTCCGGGGCCTAATTCATATTTATGTTGATATCCGAGATTTAAAAAAGCACAGGACTCAAAGGATACACAATATGAGCCTTCTTTTTCACCTATAATCAAGGGGGTTCTTCCAAGTCGATCCCTTGATGCGTAAATTCCATCCTCAGATAATACCAGCATGGTACAGGAACCTTCAATGGTCTCCTGTGCATGCAGAAGCCCCTCTTTGAAGGACTTTTTTTGATCGATCAGGGCGGATACGAGCTCGGTTGGGTTAATTTCCCCTTTTTTCATTTCGGTAAAGTGCATAAAGTGTTTTTCAAAGCATTCATTGGCAAGCCCATATGAATTGTTAATACGTCCGACGGTTGTAATCGCATAATGCCCCAGCCGGGAACAGATGGCAAGGGGCTGTGCCTCGGTATCGCTTATGCAGCCTATTCCCATATTACCCTTCATATCGGACAGATCTACTTCAAATTTAGAACGGAACTGAACATTCTCTATATTATGAATTGATTTTGAAAAGCCGTTTCCGGCCCAAACAGCCATTCCTCCACGGCTTGTCCCCAAATGTGAATGGTAATCCGTCCCAAAATACAAGTCCATGACGCAGCTGTCTTTTGATACAACTCCAAACAGTCCTCCCAAAGGGTATCACTCTCCTTTTTAAGAATTCGGCCTGTTGTCCGGATTCCCCAAACAGGAAAACCCGGACTGTGTTATAAAGCTTAAATAATATCGCTGTGATAATTCTGAAGGGATTTCATCTTGTCTTCTTTGAGATGGGTTTCCCTGTATGCTTCTATACCCCTGACGCTGGCAAGAGCAGCGGTAATTGTGGTGATATACGGTATCTTTTGCTTGATAGCGGTTTTTCGTATATACGAATCATCGTATTGGCTTTGTTTTCCTACAGGTGTATTCACGACAAGCTGTATTTCCTTGTTCAGTATGCTGTCTGCTATATTTGGGCGACCCTCATATAGTTTTTTAATCAAATCGCACGGAATGCCGTTTTGTACAAGATAATTACAGGTGCCTTCGGTGGCTTTAATCAGAAAACCCAGTTCAAAAAACTTTCGGGCTATTTCCGCCAGATGCGGTTTGTCCTGATCCGCCACGCTGATTAATACGGTTCCTGATGTCGGAAGCGCGACCTGTGTAGCCTCCTGCGCCTTGAAATAAGCAAGCCCGAAAGAATTCGCAATACCCAGAACTTCGCCTGTTGAACGCATTTCAGGCCCTAAAAGCGGATCCACCTCATGAAACATATTAAACGGGAATACCGCTTCCTTAACGCCGAAATGGGTTATCCGGCGGTGGCTTAATTCATTGACGGGAGACTTTTCTCCTGTGAGGGAAGATATAATAATTTCAGTAGCGATACGTGCCATGGATATATTGCATACTTTAGAAACCAGCGGAACGGTACGGGAAGCACGCGGATTTGCCTCGAGCACATAAACACGTTCGTCGGCAATGGCATATTGCATATTCATAAGACCTACAACTTTCAACTCATGGGCTATCCTTCTGGTATATTCGCATATGGTCCGGATATGTTCCTGCGGGATGCTGATGGGCGGAATGACGCAGGCCGAGTCTCCGGAATGGATTCCTGCCAGCTCAATATGTTCCATTACGGCAGGAACAAAGGTATCTTTGCCGTCGGCTAATGCGTCTGCCTCCGCTTCTATGGCGTTTTCAAGAAATTTATCAATAAGAAGGGGGCGGTCAGGCGTTACGCCGACAGCGGCCAAAACATACTGACGGAGCATTTCCTCATCATAAATGACTTCCATGCCCCGGCCTCCAAGAACATATGAAGGCCTTACCATTAAGGGGTATCCGATACGGCCGGCTATTGTGAGCGCGTCTTCAAGAGTGCTTGCCATTCCTGATTCAGGCATGGGTATTTGCAGTTTTTCCATCATATTACGAAACATGTCTCGATCTTCAGCCAGGTCAATCGTTTCAGGAGTTGTGCCTAAAATCTTAACCCCTGCTTTTTTAAGCTCGTCGGCAATATTCAAAGGGGTTTGCCCCCCAAACTGGATAATTACACCAAGGGGATTTTCCTTTTTATATATACTCAGAACATCTTCAACCGTAAGAGGTTCAAAATACAATTTGTCTGAGGTGTCATAGTCCGTAGACACTGTTTCGGGGTTACAGTTTACCATAATGGTTTCATAACCTAAATCCCGCAGGGCAAAGGTAGCGTGTACACAGCAGTAGTCAAACTCTATCCCCTGGCCGATACGGTTGGGTCCTCCTCCAAGTATCATTATTTTCCGCCTGTTGCTTGACTTTGTTATATCTTTTGCATTATAGGTTGAGAAGTAATACGCAGCATCGGTAACCCCGCTGACCGGCACGGGTTCCCATCCTTCTTCAATACCAAGTTTGATTCTCCTGTTGCGGATTTCTCCCTCGGAAGTTTTTATCAGCTTTGCAAGGTATCTGTCGGAGAAACCGTCCTTTTTAGCCTGAATCAATAGATAATCAGGAAGAAAACCCCCGTGATATTTCAAAATTTCTTCTTCCAGTACGACAAGGTCTTTCATCTGCTGGATATACCAGGACTTTATATGTGTTAAGCGGTTAAGGTCATCCAAATCGGCGCCCTTTCGTATGGCCTCATACATAATAAACTGGCGTTCGCTGGATGGTTCCACTAGTAGTTCCATCAAATCCTTCAGAGGAAGTTCGTTGAAATTTTTGGCAAAGCCTAAGCCATACCGGCCAATTTCCAAAGAGCGTATCGATTTTTGAAATGCCTCCTTATAATTCTTGCCGATGCTCATAACCTCACCGACTGCCTTCATCTGCGTTCCCAGCTTATCCTCGGAGCCCTTGAATTTTTCAAAGGCCCAGCGGGGGAATTTAATAACAACATAATCTCCGGAAGGGGTATATTTATCCAGTGTTCCGTCACGCCAGTAGGGTATTTCATCCAATGTCAGTCCGGCGGCCAGCATTGAGGATATCAATGCGATAGGAAATCCTGTAGCCTTTGATGCCAGGGCTGAAGAACGGGAAGTGCGGGGGTTTATCTCAATAACCACAACCCTGCCCGTTTCAGGATTATGGGCAAACTGTACATTGGTGCCTCCGATAACCTGTATTGCTTCAACAATGCTGTAAGAATATCTCTGCAGACGTTCCTGAAGTTCGGTGCTGATTGTAAGCATCGGAGCGGCACAGAACGAATCCCCGGTATGAACACCCATCGGGTCTATATTCTCAATAAAACAGACAGTAATCATCTGGTTTTTGGAATCCCTCACAACCTCAAGCTCAAGTTCTTCCCATCCAAGAACAGACTCTTCAATAAGAACCTGTCCCACAAGACTGGCCGAAATGCCGCGGTTGGCAACAAGGCGTAATTCTTCTACGTTATATACAAGCCCGCCTCCTGTTCCACCCATGGTATAAGCCGGACGGACAACAACGGGAAAACCTAGCTCAAGGGCGATTTTTTCAGCTTCTTCCACACTATATGCCGGGCTGCTGAGGGGCATTTCTATTCCAAGCCGGCTCATTGTTTTCTTGAAGGCAATTCTGTCTTCACCGCGTTCAATGGCATCCACCTGAACTCCAATAACCGCAACTCCGTACTTTTCCAGCACTCCGGTTTTTGACAGTTCCTGGCTCAGGTTCAGTGCGGATTGCCCTCCCAGATTCGGAAGTAATGCGTCCGGGCGCTCTTTTTCTATAATCTGAGTTAGTCTTTCCATGTTTAGCGGTTCTATATAAGTAGCATCAGCCATACCCGGATCAGTCATAATGGTTGCCGGGTTTGAGTTTACCAGAACAACCTGGTAACCAAGTTTCCGAAGGGCCTTGCAAGCCTGGGTTCCGGAATAGTCAAACTCGCACGCCTGTCCGATAATGATAGGTCCGGAACCTATAATCAATATTTTGTGAATATCTGTCCGTTTCGGCATATTAATACTCCTAACCTAAAAAAATGATTAAATTCAGTAAGCGCTTCTTAACATTATATATTATCTTTATGAGTATTCGCAAACTTTTTTCTTTCAGCTATGAATAAAAAAACCACCGTATTCATTGATTTTTCCGAATTTAATACGTTAATACCGTGATATATAATTATGTTGAGGATAAAACCAAAAAGGAGGTTTTTAGCGTGAAAAAAGTTATTGGAGTAATTCTTTGCTGTTTGGTGATACTTAATATTCTGGCTGCATGTAATAAGACAAATAAAGATAATCCTGCAAATTCAACCACAAAGGAGACGCAGACCGAAGCAAATAAGGAAACAATACCTGAGGGGTATGAGAAGGTTGCCTATGAGGCATTAAAAAACGGTGGATTTGAAAATGGGATGGGTGCATGGTCACAGGAACAGACTGTACCCCAAAAATGCACGGATGAAAAAAAGGAAGGTGATGCGTCCATTCTGATTGATAATCCAAAAGGCGGGGATTGTCATATGTGGCAGTCCATGAATTTCGCATTAAAGCCTGGTAATCCTGCTATTGGAGATAGGGTTATGGGATCATTCCAGATAAAAATAGATCAAAATGTAAAACCTCAGGATGGAAAATTCTTGTTATTTAAGATTGAAACATACAGTCAGGCAAAAGGGAAAAAGATATTGGCTTCAGTTAAGCTTATGGGTGACGAAAAAAAAGAAGAATGGTTATATTTTGAAACTCCTGCAGGAGACATAATCGAAGATGGTTCTGAAACACTGACCGTTGCGTTCGAAAATGAACTGGAGGGCACAGTTTATCTGGATGAGGTGAAAGTATATAAGGTGGTTCCGGAAGGTCAAAGTGCTGTTAAAGAGGATGATGTCGAAGCTGAAACCGGCACATGCTATAATATGAATTCAAGTTTTGAAGATGCTCTCGAGCCATGGGGTACATATATTGACAAAGCAGAGCCGGTATCAATGGCTGATGGCGGCAAGGACGGAATGAAGGCTCTGCTGATGGATAATAAAACCGAAGGTTTTACGGCAGTATGGAATACTCTTGATATTACAATAGACAGGGATACGCCTTACATAGGAGATGTTGTTAAGGCAACAGCATGGGTGAAGTTTGGGGATGACGTTTCTGCTGTTGAAGGGAAAAAGTGTTACTTTAAGCTGGAACATTACAGTGAAGAAAAGGGTAAAACCCTTATAGGCGGGGTTGATATTCTTGGAACTGAAGCCAAAGGTGATTGGTTTGAAGTTGAAATACCGGCGGCCGGACCTATTCCTGAAGGGGAAGAGACAGTTACGGTAGCATTTGAGAATGGGTTACCCGGGAAAATATATGTTGATAAAGTAGAAATAATCAGAATCAGCGGAGCAACACCCCCATTCAACGGTGGTTTTGAGACAGGGCTGCAGCAATGGGGCGTTTATGCGGATAAGGCTGAGCCTGTTGCGTATGTTGACGGTGGTAAGGACAGCTTAAAAGCTATGCTTATGAATAATAAAACTGAGGGATTCACAGCAGTGTGGAATACGGTTGCTATTACAACGGAAACCGAAACACCTTCCATAGGAGATTCCCTTAAAGCATCGGCATGGATAAAACTTGGCGATGACGTTTCAATTGCCGAGGGAAAGAAATGCTTTTTTAAGCTTGAACACTACAGTGAGGAAAAAGGAAAAACCCTGATTGGGGGAGTTGATATTATTGGAGATGAAGAAAAGGGAAAATGGTTTAAAATTGAGATCCCAGCAGGCAGTCCGATTCCGGAAGGAGAGGAGACCGTTACTGTCGCGTTTGAAAACGGATTATCAGGTAAGATTTATGTTGATGAGGTATTAATCGAAAAATAGACTGTTGTGTATGGATTTACCAGCCGGTAGAGTGTTATCGGCTGGTAATCATGTTTTTATCAAACGCCTGCGGCGCATTGCACCCAAAACGCGCAAGCGTTTGAATTAATGAGGTAAGAGTATTATGAAAAACAGGTTTCCTTCAGGCCTTTTTATCCTTTTTTTGATCTGCTCGATTGTTGCGATTATTATTATCTTAACTGCAAGGGGCAAATCAAAGACAGGTAATAAATTTGATGAACTGGGTGAAAAAATAGTAATGGTCACTTACATACCGGGTTTCGGAAGAAGCGGCAGCTGGCACAACTGGGAATATTTAAAAGCATGGGAGTATGGTGGGGAGGATTCACGTCCGGATACTATTCTTCAAAATGGAAGAAGACAGATTGCCTCTGTTTTTTATCCCGGAATAGGCGCATACGATTCGACAGATACCGATGTCTTAGAGTATCATGTGGATATCATAAAGGCTATGGGAATTGATGTAATACAGATCAACTATTATGCGGATCTCGAAGAAGATTATCTGAAAACCACGGAAGCTTTAATCCGGCTGGCTGAAAAGAAAAAGATACGGGTGTCTTTTCTTTATGAACCGAAAATACACATGTTCAATTGGATAGCCCACAACAGCAGAGAGGAAAGAATATTGGCCATAGCCCAGGATATTGTTCATATTTTTGAACGGTACGGGAAAAGCGTGGCGATATTTAAATTAGGAGACAGGACCGTAATTTCATTGTTCGGAGCAAATTGGATTGGCCTGGAAAACAGTGAATGGGACAGGATTCAGCATTATGTCCGCGAGAAGGGCTATGATCCGGTTTACATTGGCGATAACGCTTCCGATTCATACCTTAAAAACAGCGGATTTTTTTCGGGCATGTTTCATTGGGAATTATACCAGGATGAAATTGCATTCGCAGATGAAACGGAAATATATACATTTTGCCGGAAGATTAACCGGTATCCCCTCCAGTGGAAGACAAAATCCGAGGGCAGGATTCCTGTTGGCATTGTATACCCCGGTTTTAACGATGCAAAGATATGGGGATGGGATACAGGCAGGCAGAGAATTATTAATCTGAACTGGAAGAATTCCTATGAGCAGTCGATAAAGGCTGTTTTGGACAATAAGGATCAATATGATTTGGTACTTGTAGCCACGTTCAATGATTGGAATGAGTCAACCCATATAGAGCCGGATATGGAAAACGGATATGAAAGAGCTATTATGACACAGAATTTCATTGAGGATTTTAAAGGGATACAACCTTTAAATGATAACACTATGCAAGAAATAACCGAAAAATATTTGTCACGGAAAAATACAGTTAAATATAAATAATCCGTATGCTTTTATTTACGTATGTCACTTAACAGCGCGGCGGACAGGATCTATACTTATACTATGATTAGGCTGTTAGGTTATTATAGATAAAAAATCCCCCGTATATTAATTTTATCTTAGTATATCAACCTATTAAATGGGTTTATAATCAAGATAAACAACAGGTATAAAGACAAATGAGGGTTTTATAATGAAAAAAGGAAATCAGTTAAGAAGGATTTTATCACACAAATATATATATCTTATGATGCTTCCCGGTTTGATAGCCTACTTTTGTTTCTCCTATCTTCCACTGTACGGAATGATAATGGCATTCCAGAATTTTTCAATTGCTGCCGGTTTTTTTAAAAGTGAATGGGCAGGATTGACGAATTTTCTCGACTTTTTTAACAGTAACGATTTTTCTATGACAATGAAATCGACTTTGTCAATAGGTATTCTTAGGATTATTTTTTCATTTCCTGCTCCTATTGTGTTTTCCCTTTTTCTGAATGAACTGAAGGAAGGCTCATTTAAAAAGATCTCGCAAACTGCTTCGTATCTGCCGCACTTTGTGTCATGGGCAACAATTGGAGCTATTATACTTTCTTTTTTATCTGTTGATGGCGGACCGCTAAATGAAATTCTAATGAAAATAGGAATTGTTGACACACCTGTTCATTTCGCCGCAAAAGGAGAAGCGTTCTGGCCTATTCTGATTATATCAGATATATGGAGGGAGTTAGGATGGAACACGATTTTTTACCTTGCGGTTATGGCAATGATAGACAAAGAACTATATGAATCATCGATTGTTGATGGGGCGGGCAAATTCAGGCAGATAGTCAGTATCACATTGCCCGGCATTACTCCTGCAATTGCCATCATGCTTGTATTAAATATAGGCAATATTGTAAACGCCAACGCTACAGATTTATTCAATCAGATTATGGTTTTAAGAAATGATGTAATCCGGGAGTATTCCGATGTCCTGGATGTATTTGTATACCAGCAGGGATTAAAACACGGTTTATACTCTTATGCTTCCGCGATTGGTATATTCAAGAGTATCATTTCAGTGAGCCTTGTTTTTCTGTCAAATACATCGGTAAAAAAGATTAACGCAGATGCTTCTTTATTATAAAGGAAAAGAGTGACGGTATGAAATTTTCTGTCGGTGAAAAAATATTCAATGCAATAAATCATATTCTTGTTATAGCTGTTGTCATAATTACACTATATCCGTTTTATTATATCGTTGTTCACTCTCTCAATCAGGGGATGGATTCGGCAAGAGGCGGCGTTTATTTTTGGCCCCGCGTATTTACGATAGAAAATTTTCAGGCTCTTTTCAATCAAAAGTATATGGAAATTAATATTTTAAAATCATACCGGTTCACTGTAATAAAAACACTGGTTGGAACAACGGCAAGCATGATTGTCTCAGGGATGCTGGCCTATGGGTTATCGAGAAAAAAACTTCCGGGAGTAAAAGGATTTGTGTACTACGCATTAGTCCCAATGTATTTTTCAGGAGGGTTGATTCCAACCTTTATGGTAGTAAGATTTCTTGGACTTTATGATACCTTTGCGGTATTCATACTGCTTTTTCTGGTTCAGCCGTTTTACATTATTGTGATGAAGTCGTTTTTCAGTCATTTTCCGGCGGAGATTGAAGAAGCGGCATCAATAGACGGAAGTAATGAAGTAAGAACCTTCGTAACAATTGTTGTACCGTTGTCAAAACCTGTTATTGCAACAATCGCGCTTTACTTTGCGGTATGGCATTGGAATGATTTTACAACTGCTCTTATATATGCAAGCAAATTAAGCCTGCAGCCGATTCAGAATACGGTATACAGGTTAATCAACCAGATGACACCGGCTTCTTATACACAGCCAAGAATGGGCAGAACAGTATCAACAATAACGCCGCATGCCATATTAATGACGGCTGCTGTGGTCACATCACTGCCAATGATTCTTGTTTACCCGTTTTTACAGAAATATTTCGTCAAAGGTGTAATGCTGGGGGCGATAAAAGGTTGAATTGTTATAAACATAGTATTGCGGATCAGGTTACAAATATATTACTCTTATTCATCCGAAATATATAACAAGGCTGAAAGATGGGACACAGTTGCTTCCGTTATTGTAAGGAATAATAAAATGATAGTGAAAACAAACAGCTGAAAGATTTGAAATGTGGGGTGAAGTTAATGAGGGGACTATTAAGAATCCTATGCGGAATTATGAGCGTATTAATATTAATTTTATCTGTTGCCGCTTGTGGAAAAAAGGTTGAGTCATCGAAAAAGGAGCAGTATCTGGGGGATGAAAAATATGGAGGCAGTCCTGTAACTTTGCATGTATTCTGGAATTACGACCGACTGGATGCACTGGGAGAGTGGGGAGATGATCCCGTATCGGCGGAGATTTTCAAAAGAACGGGAATAACGATAAAAAGGGACAGTGCGGTAAGTGATCCGGTAAACAAAATGAATCTTATGATAGCTTCAGGAGAACTGCCTGATATGATATGGTCAGACTATGGAGATATAATAGAAAAGCTTATATCCAGTAAAAGCATAATACCTCTCGATGAGCTTGTTGCGGATAAAGCGCCTGATATCCTAAGTAATGTGCCTGTTGACATATTAAACGGTTTAAGAAGCCTGGATGATAACAAACTGTATCTGCTTCCGAATTCTTTTCGCGAGGAGGTTGCAAATGGTGCTTCCGTTCAAATAAGGGAGGACATTTATAAAGCTCTGGGCTCTCCAGTTATTAAAACTACCGATGACTATTATAACCTGATCAAATCTGTCGGTGATTTGAACTTTAAATCACTGGACCAAAAAGATGTCATTCCGTATGGAATGTGGTCAGATGCGTTAAACATCGGTACTGTAGGTGGGTTCTGGGGTATAAAATCCTATTACGAATTTGCTGTTTCCGAAGATAATGAGAGCATTGTATCCTTTTATAAACATCCCAAAATGATAGAAGCCTTAAAATTTGCAGGAAGACTTTACAGGGAAGGGCTTATGGATTCTGAATTGTTTACGCAGCAGCAATTCCAGGTGGATGAAAAAATGAATAATGGAAGATATGCCATAATGAATCTCTGGGCGTTCTGGCAGTTTGATATTGCAAACGACAGCCTGAAGAGAAATGGCATGGAAAATTCACGATATATCGTTATTGGTACTCCAAAGGCCGAAGATGTCACAAAAGTAACCATGTGTGCCGAATCAAAAGCGGGTTGGAATGTATCTATGATCACAAGCAAATGCCAATACCCCGAAAGAGCCATACAATTAGCTGATTTTATGTTAAGCAGCGAAGGTCAGATGCTGACGATCTACGGTATTGAAAATAATCATTACAGAATAGAAAACGGAAAAATTTTGCGTTCACAGGAGGTAATTGACGGCTTTTTGAATTCCGGTGATGTTGAAAGCTATAAAATTGAGTCCGGTATCGACTTATACGCATGGTTTAAAAACATGAACTACCAGGATAAAAATATGGAACTTTATGATGAGCAATATCGGAAGAACTGGGAGATAGCAAAAGAAAACGCCTGGGACAGTACGGCAACAACAGGAATAAATCCTCCGTCGCAGTCTGAAGAGAATAAAATTCTTGCAAAAGGATACACCCTATTCTGGCAGAATTATTATCCCCGAATGATAATGTCAGCAAAAGACGAAGCAGACCTTGAAGGCTTATACCGTGAAATGCTGATTGAACTTGAAAAAATAGGAATCAGCAAATTGGAGGCTTACTGGACAAAAGCCTACAATGAGAAAAGAATACGGCTGGGTTTAAAATAAGCGTTGAGCCGTTTTATCTTCGTTAATGGAAATTGACTTGCAGTAAGCAAAAAAGAAGACTTGAGAAATTGAGGCCGGAGGTTTATAATGAGATTAAAGAAGTGGGTAAAAAACCCAATTCTAAGGCCCAAACCCGGCTCGGATTGGGAAGGATTCGCTGTATGTAATCCGGGAGCCGTTTATAAAGAGGGTAAGGTTTATCTTTTATACCGAGCATCGGGGGAAACAGAAACTTATCGTATATATTTAGGTCTTGCGACCAGCGAAGATGGATATCGTTTTACCCGGTATTCCGATAATCCGATTTATACCCCTTGCAGTGGGTTCGATTCAGGGTGCGCGGAAGATCCGAGAATTGTGGAGATGGAAGGGCATATTTACGTAACTTATGCATGCAGAGCCAATCCATATACTGCCTTTATAACCGGAAACAAACCGGTATATCCGGATGCGGCTCCTTTGAGCCTGAAGAGAAATCTTACAAGAACTGGTTTGCTGAGAACCAGAGATATGATACATTATGACAGTCTTGGTCCCATTACTCGGGATGATGTTGATGACAGGGATGCGATTCTGTTTCCGGGAAAAATCGGAGGGCGGTATATTATGCTTCACAGGCCCTCCGAATGGGTGGGACATGCGTATGGAAGTATGAAACCTGGGATATGGATGGCTTTTTCAGAAGATTTAATAAACTGGAAGGATGACATATTGCTGGCCAGACCTGAGTTTGAATGGCAGAGTGAAAAAATAGGCGGAAGTGCGCCACCGATTAAGACAGACAGAGGATGGCTTGTTTTATATCATGGTGTGGATAAGAAAAGGATATATCGCCAGGGTGTAATGCTTCTGGATTTGGAAGATCCCCGCAGGATAATAGCCCGGCCGAGGGAGTTTATTTTAGAACCTACTGAAGAGTATGAAATATCCGGTATTGAGCATGATGTTGTTTTTGCGGTTGGCAATATTGTAATGAATAATCAATTATTTGTCTACTATGGAGGGGCGGATAAGGTCTGTTGCGTTGCAACGGCGGGTTTGCGGGAGCTAATAGATTACACGGTTTCCAATCCCGCATAGAAGCCCGGAATCAGTATACTTCAGATAGTGTCTTCAGGATCGCGGTTGATGCGATAGGGGGTTCATGAATTTTCATGGCGGGATTCTTCATGCAAAAACAAGTTAAAAAAGGTTTTATATCCATCCGATTTAAAATCATATGCTCTTCATTTTTGCTTATTACTGTATTGATAGCGTTAATAGGCATATTTTCATATTCCGTAACAAGAAATATTCTTAAAGGAAAGCTGATAGAAAATAACCTGAATGATTTAAAAGTGATAAAAAACGCAATGGAGAACGCTTTTATAGAAGTTGAGAAAACGGCCTATATTCTGATAAGTGACGAATCAATCAGGGAACAGTTTGATTATTTCTACAATTCCGAACCTTCACAAATAACAGAATATAATACCAAAAGAAGAATATCAAGTCTCGTGGAAAGCATAATGGAATACCAGGATGAAATTTACAGTCTTATCATTTATACACCTGCTGTAACAATACTATGGAATAATGGAGACAGCAATATTGACTACCTTAATGCGAATGATGAAAAAATGTTATCCTGTCCCGAAGGGTTTATATTGAGAGAGCATGATAATGACCTGCCGGGAAAGGGTTATGCGGATGTTTTGTATATACGCGGCTTTGAGCTTGACGCCACGGACACCCACTGTATGGTTATAGCGGCTGTAAATCACAGGGAAATATTAAAAAGCATGTCGGTTGATAATTTTTATATTTCCGATAAAAACAACAAAATAGTATGGTCGGACAATAAAAGCCTGATAGGTCAGGTGTTATCCTACGATATTATTCTTCAGTCCACTCAGAGAGAAAGTCCGTATTACCTGTTAAACTTTTTTCCAAAGAAAGATATTTGCTTACTGGAATTTGAAAAAATGAACTGGAGCCTTATTTACAGAACAGATAAGCATCATTTGCAGGAAACTCTGAAGCCTATGGCATTGATCCTCGGAATATTTATTTGTTTCTCTTCTATATTCAGCATAATTGCATCATGGATATTATCGAATAAAATTGTCCGGAATATTGAATTCATCTCAAAAAAAGTCGCGAATTTTTCAGGAAAAGACACCGGTATGAATAAAAAGGGAAACAAAAACAAAAGTTCACCATTCGGGCTTAGTTATTACAAAAAGCTGCTGCTCTACCATATGATGATTATGATAATTCCATCCATTGTTTTTATAGGTATACTGGCGAAGGTTTCATCGGATATTGTTCTTTCAAACGTAACACAATCTTATATATCAAACGGTGAGAAGATTGCGAAAAATATTGGTTTATACTTTGAAAACGAAAACAGGCTTTCAAAATATTTATTGTTTAACGATACAATTCAGAGCATAATGAAGAAAAGCAACAGCTCTGCTGCCGAAAAGCGTGAAATTGAAGATATTGAAGCTTTTACTCATATATTGCATAAATGGGCTATTTACCACTATAACAATTATGATATAACCCTGTACGACAAGGAGGGGGAATTTCTTTTTTCAAGCTTGCTCTACAAGGAAAGAGTGAATTTAAAAGAGTTGGTTGAGCCTGGGTTCATTGAACTATTTGATGAACCGGAAAGTAAAATCTCTTTTCTAAATGTAATGAAAACAGATTTTAATCATTTTCAGATACCTCTCCTTAGAAGAATTAAAGATATAAATAATCCGTTCGGAAAGGAATCTCAGCTTGGTTTCATTTTGCTTAACATAGAGGAAAAGGATATAAGAAGCAGGTATGAAAATGTTAATTTCGGTAATGAGGGGAGGGTTTACCTTCTGAATAACGAAGATATAATTGTTTCCTCACTGGATAAAACCTCAATCGGAAATTGCCTTCCGTTGGTAATGGAAAAGGAATCTTTCCAATATATCGATTCACAGAGCTATTTTGTAATCCGTACACCTGTTTTGGACTATGGAATGCTTGTGATGGAAATATCATATAAGGAAATGTTAAGCCAATCCAACTACATGATATTATATAATATATTAATTTTACTCATTGGAATAGCTATAGCAGTACTTTTGTCCCTTCTGATCTCGAGAAGCATGTCCAAACCGTTGATTATTCTTAAAAATGCCACAATGAAAGTAGCGGAGGGGGATTTCAAAACACGGATTGAATTTGATACAAATGATGAATTTCAAATACTTATTCATAGTTTTAATGATATGGTAAAAAGAATACATGATTTGATTGAACAGGTTTATGAAGCCCAAATTAAGGAAAACACGCTGACCGTAAAGCAAAAAGAAGCCGAATTATATGCTCTTCAAGCTCAGATAAATCCACATTTTCTGTTTAATACATTAGGAGCTGTAAGTGCGTCAATTAAACTTAAAGAGATGGATGATGCCATTGAGATGATTAATGCTTTGGCAAAGCTATTCAGGATTAATATCAGCAAAGAGGAATTGTTAATCCCCGTAATTGAAGAGATAGAGCATGTACGGGCATATCTGAGAATTCAGAAACTGAGGCTGGAAAATAAATTTGAATATGATATGAAAATTGATCCCGGTATATTTAAATTTAAAACAATAAAACTGATATTGCAGCCTGTGGTTGAAAATTCAATAATACATGGAATTAAAATGAAGGAAGAAAAGGTCAGTATTTGGCTGAAAGGTGAAATAAAACGGGAGCGCGTTGTTTTTACAGTTCAGGATAATGGAAGGGGTATGGGAAAGGAACAACTGGAAGCCTTGAAGGAGAAAATCTTCCATGATGATAACAGCAAAGCGGTTGGGCTTAAAAATATATATTCAAGGTTAAACGCATATTTTTCAACAAACTTTGAATTTACCATATTAAGCAGCGAACATGAAGGAACCACGGTTGTTATTGGAATACCTGTGATCCGATAAAAGGGGAGAAACACCATGTATAAGGTTATTGTAGCCGAAGATGAAACAAAAATACGAAGGGCATTGCTGGAGACAGTACAATGGAATAAACTTGGATTCGAGGTTATCGGCGAAGCAGAAAACGGAAGGACCGCTTTTGAACTGATTAAAAACAACCAGGCCGATTTATTGATTACTGATGTTGAAATGCCCTATATGAACGGGTTGGAACTTCTTCAAGCAATGCGGGAAAACGGTATTGATATTAAAACGGTAATTATAAGCGGGTACAGTGAGTTCAGATATGCAGTAAAAGCAATAGAATACGGTGTCGCTTCTTATTTATTAAAGCCACTGGAAGATGAAAAGCTGAAACAATTACTACTGGATATTAAAAGCGCTTTAGATTCTGAAAGGAAGAAGATGATTGAGCAGGAAAATATGAAAGATATGTTGGAAAGCCGGAATATTAAGCATTCCAGCATAGTATTATCAAAAGTTTTAAAGGATTGTTACAAAAATCCGGAGGATATTGAACAGGAACTCAATAAAGCGGGTGTTTTCCTGAATGATCTGAATTACGCCGTTTTTTTGCTGAGCTTCGATGACGATTGGGTATTTGAGCAATTATCGGAAAAGGTAAGGATGGATATACTTCATGAAATTGTGTCTGGAATAGAAAATGGATTAGAAAAATACGAGATAAGCTCATTGATAACAGAAAAGAATGAAATGCTAGTACTGATTCAACTATCACAACAGAATCCGGAAAAACAGTTGCAAGATATTAAAGAAAAGCTTATTGACATAAAAAATTTCATGAAAGCAAACAGAGTATTAAATTCAGACGTTTCCATGACTATAGGTGTCAGTAGTCCGGCGACAGGCGCCGCAAACATTAAAAAAACGTATATGGAGGCAAAAAAGGCTGTGGAAAACCGTGTGGTGCTTGGTAAAAATAAAATCATTTCATATAGAGACATATGCGGATCATATAGCAAAAGAGTTATACAGAATTTCAGAGAAGAAGAAGAACTGATTAACTATCTGTGCGGCAATGATAAGGAAAATCTGAATAAGTTGATCGATATGTGTTTCGATGAGTTTTCAGTTGGGACTGATATTATAGTAGATGATGTGCATAAGTTGTGCATTGAAATTGCCGTTGTCATTGAAAAATTCATTTTCACACAGGGGATCAATATGGGAGATATTTTTGAAAGCAATATAAACTGGCTTAAAGAAGTGAAGCATTTCAAAACAATCCATGATATAAAAGTGTGGCTTAAAGAAATACTTTTCAAAACATCAAATGTGACAAAAATGCTGCAAACAAATGATAAAAACCAGATAATAGAAAAGTCCAGGGAATATATCAAGGCAAACCTTATGAACAATATCGGACTGAATGATGTTGCAGATTCGGTATACCTGAGCCCGAATTATTTCAGTAATACATTTAAACAGGTAACCGGAGAGAATTTCTCAGATTACATTATAAGGCTGAAAATTGAAAAGGCAAAGCAAATGATCAGGGAAAACCAATACAAAATATATAGAATTGCATCCATGTTAGGCTATCAGGACATTAAATATTTCTCAAAGCTTTTCAAGAAGGAAGTCGGAGTGACGCCTGCCGTGTACAGGGAGATGGTACTTAACAGTTTCAGGGAAAGCCTGTGATTTTATGTCATCAAGTTTATTTTAAAACTAATTGTCAATTACTCCAAGTTTGCTTTGCTGAAATTTCTCCAGAAATACCACGCTGTCATCATATTGTTCGGACAATATTTTTATAAACTCAACCACACAATCCTCTTTTAGCAGCGGAGGAAAGGCGTGGTATACCTTATCAACAAAACTCTCCTTCAAAGGATTGTTTGTTGGATTAAAAACAAGGGGGCATATTCCCAGACCACGCAGATCAAGCATGAATTCCACACGTCCAAGGCTATTCATGTAAGGTGTAAGCGGGAAAATACGGCAGGATAACGGCCTGAATTCCCGTGGACAATCGCCGTTGCAAACCAGAAGTTTGATCCTTTTACCATTGGAAAGAATAGTGTTGCTATCCATAAGATGAAACCAGCTTTTATCTTTTTCCGTATAGAGGACTTCTTCATACGGAAAAAGCAGCATTCCATCACCTTCTGTCCCGGAACAGCACTTTTTATCACATAGTTTCCCGCAGTCACCGGAAAGGGGGGGTGTCTGCCTCAGCTTATTCCAAACTTTTTCATACAGCTTTTTATAGTGTATGTCTTTTAAAGCCATAGTTATTTCCCATCCTTGTAGTAAGAGAAAATGATGGATTCAAAAGTCTTTCCGGGCAGAATCCGTTTCAGAAAAACAGAAAGCTTCTGATCGAATTTTCCTACTTTATAGCGAAGCCGGGGTGTCTTCTTTATAATAATTTTCCCAACCGCTTCTGCAAGTTTTTCGGGATCACTTCCGTGAGATTCATCATATTCAATTTTTTCTGTTACTTTTAAAAACAGTTCCCGGTAGGGGGATGCATCCGAACATGCCCCTTCGGCATGGGGCCTGTACTTCTGTGAACCGGATTTGTGATCGGTTGGTTCCAGCATGGAAACCTTAATTCCATAGCTTCGCGTCTCCATGCTGAGAGCTTCGGTAAATCCTTCAATTGCGAATTTTGAAGAAATATATGCGCTTTGAAAGGGGATGGCCAATAAACCCATGATGGAACTGAAATTAATTATATGCCCTTGCCCACAGTTACGCATATAGGGGAGTACCGCCTTGCACATCATCAGTGTGCCCCGGAAATTCGTTTTAAAAACCTTATCATATTCGTCGGGTGAGGTATCTTCCACAGAGCCCAGCACCAGCACGGCAGCACAGTTCACCAGCACATCAATCCTGCCTTCGGCTTCAATTGCCTGCTTTACGAAAAGATCAATGGAATCAGGATCGGTTACATCCAGAAATATTTTATTTAAAGAAGGGTTTTTGCCGGATGATTCGTTATGAAAGGATCTTGCACCCGCATACACAGTATGGCCAATATGGCTTAAATGATTGGCAACCGCATATCCCAGCCCGGAAGAAGCTCCGGTTACCAAAACAATCTTTTTTTTGTTAGTCATATATCTATCTCCTCTTATATATTCTAATATAGTTGACTAAAAAAATCAAAAAAAAGTGGATATTTAAAAAAAGTATGATACAATAATCCTGTGTAATTTCTTTTTAGGTATTAGGAGCTGGTGATAATTAATAGTCATAATTGAATTATCACAGGAGAGAAACAATAATAAGGAGATGTTAAATATGGACCTGTTTCAGAAATGCTATGATTATACAACGGCGAAAGAAGCAATAGCGACAGGAATTTATCCGTATTTCCACTATCTGGAGACCGGACAGGATACGGAAGTAATCATGGAGGGACACCCTATTATAATGATCGGCTCCAATAATTACCAGGGACTTACATCTGATGCCCGTGTTGTGGAAGCGGCAAAAGAGGCTTTACTCCGGTATGGCACGGGCTGTTCCGGATCAAGGTTTTTAAATGGTACCCTTAAGCTCCATATTGAATTGGAGGAAAATCTGGCCAGGTTTTTGCATAAGGAAGCTGCCCTGACATTCAGTACAGGGTTTCAGAGTAATCTTGGAATTATTTCGGCTATCGCCGGCAGAAATGACTATATCATTTGTGACAAGGAAAACCATGCAAGCATTTATGATGCATGCCGCTTAAGCTATGCAAAGATGGTAAGGTATGAACACAGTGATATGGAAGACCTTGAAAGGGTATTAGGTGAGATACCTGAAAATAAAGGGATGCTTATTGTAACAGATGGTGTTTTCAGCATGGGTGGCGACATATGTAAACTTCCTGAGATTGTACGGCTGGCTGTAAAATACGGAGCCAGAGTCATGGTTGACGATGCCCATGGACTGGGTGTTATTGGTGAAGGGGGCCGCGGTACGGCCGAGTATTTTGATCTGGAGGATAAAGTAGACATTATTATGAGTACATTCAGTAAATCCCTTGCAAGTCTTGGCGGTTATATGGCTGCCAGTGAAGATGTTGTTCATTATGTTAAGCACAACTCGCGTCCCTTCATATTCAGTGCCTCAATACCGCCTTCAAATGCGGCGGCAGCATTGAAAGCATTGCAGATTATTGAACAGGAACCGCAAAGGGTAAAAAATCTGAACCATATTGCAGACTATATGCGTAATGGCCTTCGCAAGCTTGGAATTCCCATAATGGAGTCTCAGGCTCCAATTATCCCCGTAATGACATATGACAGTGAAAGAACCTTTATTGCAACCAAAATGCTTTTTGAAGAAGGTGTGTATGTCAATCCCGTTATCGTTCCGGCGGTGGCTCCCGGTCAATGCCTGCTGCGCACCAGTTATACGGCAACACATACCGAGGAGCAGATGGACAGGGCAATGAAGGCCTTCGACAAAGTGTTCCGACAGCTCCCACCCCGAAAATAAGTCGGAAAGAATCAAATAGGGCAAGCAGCACAAAGCCATTGTTCATTATTCTCCGGGATTCTTGAGGAGGGGTTTTTTCGTGGTTTTTCGGTATGCCATAGGAGATATTCCAAAGTATTTCTTAAACAGCTTACTGAAATAATACGCATCCTCATATCCGACCAGCCGGGCGATTTCCCTGATTGTGGCATCCTTGCTGTCCAAAAGCTCACAGGCCTTAGACAGACGGACGCGAATCAGGTAATTGATAGGGGATTCCCCGGTAGTTTCCTTAAACACTTTGGAAACATAGATGGGGCTTAAATAGGCGTTTTCTGAGATCCTGGCCAGGGAGACGGGCTTCATGTAATTTTCATTAATAAAGGAAAGAATATTGCTTATCATTGCAGTTTTATCATACCGCTCAAGGGAAATTGTGTTTTTTCCGGGTTCCTCCATGGGAACATATATTTCCTTTATAATATAGACCAATAGCTTCATTACAATACACTTGAGCATCAACACGCTTGCTTCGTCATTTTTTTTCTGTTCGACGATAATTTCCTGAATACAGTTATAAAAGGCCTGTCCATAACGGTGAAAGGCAAGCAGAGGCTCCTCGTTATCCGGTATGATATGATTTGCCGGAAGGTTTTTAAGGTTAACGTTTGTAATACCTACCTGAAACTCTTCCAGGCGCTGATTATCCAGAATAATACGGTGGTGTGTTACCCCGGGATTGCAGACAAACAACATACCGGGGGAAACGGTGTAAATCCTGCCGCCGATTTCGTATTGTGATTCACCGTTCATTATATATATTAGGGTGGGATAATCGTGTGAATGGCTTGTTTTTACATCCTTTGAATCAAAGGATCTTCGCACGATAAACAAGACTCTGGGGTTAAAATGCTGTGATTTGATTATTCCGGATGATTGCATACTCTCACCTTTTGAAGGAAGCAGGGAGACCGTTCTTCTGCTTCCATTACTTTTGTAACCTTTCCCGTACCGTATGCACAGATGGATTTTCGACGGACAACACTTTTTGTCCTGTGTCCTATCATATCATTTACAACATTAAGCCGCAAGCTTCCAATTATCATTATTTAGTTCAACTTATATAGTCCATCATAAGGATAAGATTCTACATTTTCTTTACAGATAAACAGGAATATAATACATTAGATATCAGGTGTTAACAAAACACTTTCCCTGCTATGGTCTGAAATCTAAAAAAATGAGTATGGCAGATTGTTTTGGGGGTAATTTTATCATGTTAAATATAAAATGGCTCTGGAGCTATTTAAAAAAGCATGTGTGGCTGTATGGAGCAGGATTGGCCTTATTGGCCATTTTTTCTGTTTTAAGCCTGTATGTACCAAAGATCATGGGATCACTGGTGGACGATGTCGTTAAGGACGGAAAGATCGAATTACTCAAACCGCTTCTTTTATCGTTAATCGGAGTAACCCTGTTCCGGACGTTGATAGCTTATTTACATCAGTACCTGCAGGAAAAAACGTCACAGAATGTGATCCATGCAATCCGGACCGGTACATATGAGAAATTGAATAGTCAGGACTTTCCTTTCTTTGATACCAACAGGACCGGTGACATTATGGCCAGAATGACCGGTGATATGGATGCTGTCAGACACTTCATGGCCCATGTCATTCCTCAGTTTGTGAAGGGGTCGGTCACACTGGTTTTTGCCACATGGATGATGCTTATGATCCATATTCCGTTTGCGCTTTGTATATTTGCGATTACTCCCGTTCTCATTCTGATCACTTCCCGGTTCGGAAAGTTAATTTTACCAAAACTGCAGGAAGTCCGCATGCAGTTTTCAAAGCTTAATACAACGGTGCAGGAAAATGTCAGCGGCCATAGAGTGGTGAAGGCTTTTTCCCGGGAGGGTTTTGAAATCCGGAAATTTGATACTGAAAATAATAAATATAAGGGAAAAAACATGGAAACCGCCCGTGTCTGGGAGCGTTTTCTGCCTCCCCTTGACTTTATGTGTAATATGGTCTTTTTTGTGATTTTACTGGCAGGCGGCTATTTTGTTTCCCTGGGTGAAATTACGGTAGGTGAATTGGTTATATTCCAGGGTCTGGCCCAAAGGTTCACTATGCCCATGCGTATGATTGGATGGCTTACCAGTGATTTTCAGCGATTTCATGCAAGCAGCGGTAAAATCAGGGAGATGGCAGCCGCAGAGCCCGCAATAAAAAATACGGGGATCAGGCTGGATAATCTGAGTATCAAGGGGAAAATCGAATTCAGGGATGTCAGCTTCGGTTATCAGACAGTGCCCGTCCTTAACGATATCAATTTTGTAATTGAACCGGGTCAGACCGCGGCGTTTATCGGAGCGACCGGTTCCGGGAAAAGCACGGTTATGAATCTTATCCTGCGTTTTTACGAAGCTGATGACGGCCTCGTATTAATTGATCGTGTCAATGTAAAGAATATGGATTTGAAAATGCTGCGCAACAAGGTGTCTATTGCCATGCAGGATGTATTTCTTTTTACGGATACCATCGAGGGAAATATTGCGTATGGAGTGCCCGATGCGGATTTTGATGCGGTAAGGCACATTGCTGAAATTTCCGAAGCCCATGAGTTTATTACCTTGCTCCCGGAGGGTTATGACACGATTATCGGCGAGCGGGGAGTGGGGCTTTCCGGAGGACAAAAACAGCGTATTGCGCTGGCACGCACTTTGTTAAAGGATCCTGACATTCTAATCCTCGACGATACGACATCAAGCCTGGATATAGAAACAGAATTTAAAATACAAAAGGCTCTTGAAAAGCTTAACCGTAAAAGGACGACATTACTGATTACTCACCGTATTTCATCGGTAATGAAGGCCGATCAGATTTTTGTCATGGACAGAGGCTGTATCGTGGAAAGGGGAACCCACGCCAAACTGCTGGAAAAACAAGGGCTTTATTATGATGTGTATATGAACCAGATGGGAGACTTCAACCGTCCCCGTTCTGAAAGCGAGGTGGTATAAATGGCCCGCAATAAATTTGATGTGGATGAAACCCTGGATAGCGAATTTAATGTCAATCACCTGAAACGGCTTTGGATATATATCCGCCCGTATAAAAGGGATATTGTCACTACCATGCTTCTAATGATTTTATCCAATCTGGCGGTCCTTTTGGGGCCTTATCTGATGCGCACTGCCGTTAATAAAATCATTCCTTCCGGGAACACGGTTCGGTTGATTCTTATTTCCCTGCTGTTTCTGATGTCCATTTTTGTCAGTATGGTCTGTCTGCGCTACCGGATTCGTGTTATGTCCAAAACGGCGCAGAATGTGATTGCGAACCTTCGAAGGGATCTTTTCCTGCATCTGCAGAAATTATCCTTCAATTATTATGACAGCCGGCCTCACGGAAAAATCATTATCCGGGTAGTGAATTATGTAAACTCTTTGAACGATTTGCTGCAAAACGGGATCATCAATATGATGACAGATCTTTTCAGTTTGATTCTGATTGTGGGTTTTATGCTTTTTATGAATGTAAGGTTAACCCTTGTGAGCCTGGCCGGTTTACCCGTGCTTGCCGTTGTCCTGTACATCCTGAAAAACATACAAAGAGTCCGATGGCAGAAGGTAAGCCGGAAACAGTCCAATATGAATGCCTATTTACACGAATCCCTTTGCGGCATAAAGGTAACCCAGTCCTTTGCAAGGGAAGAGGAAAATGAGAAAATATTCCGTAATACCAGTGATGAGTGTCGCGTATCATGGATTTCCGCAGTAAGGGCAAATATCCTTTTGTGGCCGGTGACAGAGAATATTTCAATACTTACCATTTCCCTGATGTATATTGCCGGGGTGATGTGGATTGCCGGTTCAGGAATTACCGTGGGGGATTTCATCGCTTTTTCGGCATATATCAGTAATTTCTGGACGCCGATTATGAACCTTGGAAATTTCTATAACCAGATTATTGTTGCCGCAGCCTATCTGGAAAGAATTTTTGAAACCCTTGACGAACCGGTTCTTGTCAAAGACGCTGAAGGCAGTTATTCGCTTCCGTCTGTTAAGGGAGAGGTAACCTTTGACCATGTTGTGTTTGGATATGAAAAGAATTTGCCTATTTTAAAAGATATCAGTTTCAGGGTGAAGCCGGGTGAAACCATTGCCCTTGTGGGAGCTACCGGTTCCGGGAAAACGACGATTATTAACCTAATCAGCCGATTCTACGATATACAGGAAGGGACCATCCGGGTGGACGGCCACGATATCTCAAAAGTGACGCTGGATTCACTGAGAAACCAGATTGGCGTAATGATGCAGGATACATTTATCTTCTCGGGAACGGTTATGGAAAACATCCGTTACGGCAGACCCGACGCGACCGACGAGGAAGTGATCCGAGCTGCCGGGGAAGTCATGGCCCATGATTTTATCCTGGACATGGAAAACGGTTATGAAACCGAAGTAAACGAACGGGGATCCAGGCTTTCGGTGGGGCAGCGCCAGTTGATATCCTTTGCGCGAACCTTGCTGGCCGATCCTAAGGTACTGATCCTGGATGAAGCAACGTCATCCATTGACACAAAGACCGAAAGGGCCCTTCAATTGGCTTTGGAAAGGCTTCTTCATGGACGGACCTCCTTTATTATTGCCCACCGGCTTTCCACCATAAAGAATGCCGGCCGGATTTTCCACATCTCGCGGGGAAAAATCAACGAAGAAGGTTCCCATGAAGAGTTGATGGCACTAAAGGGAGATTATTACCGTCTGTTTATGAGCCAGTACAGCATTATGTATGGAGATGAGGCAATTCCGGTTTCATAGCGTTTACTTTCTTATAACCCGTGAAAGGTTGAATTCCTGATATATTGTGTTACAATTTTAATAGCAGCTGATGAGGATAAGAACATTCAAGGAGGTTTGAACTTGGTTAAATTAGTTAAGAACGGGGTATATGCCCTGAACGGAACAACCGTTTTTGAGTTAAGAGAAGGCGGTGCCGCTGTTTTGGCGGGCAGTAATAAAAATGGTCTGCCTGTTGATATTAAAGGCTTGGACCCGAACAGTGCAAGAAAAAAAACGATGGCTTATCGTATTTTAACCGCCCATAATACATCGGGCGATTCCGGTAACCTGAAAATAAAATTTGACGCAATGGCTTCTCATGACATTACTTATGTCAGCATTATTCAAACGGCAAGAGCCAGCGGAATGAAGGATTTTCCTTTGCCATACGCGTTGACTAACTGTCATAACAGCCTCTGTGCCGTTGGGGGCACCATCAATGAGGATGATCATGTTTTCGGACTGTCGGCGGCCCGGAAATATGGAGGCATATACGTACCCGCGCATCTGGCGGTAATCCATCAGTATGTCAGGGAAGAGATGACCCGCTGCGGAAATATGATACTGGGATCCGACAGCCATACACGCTATGGCGCCCTTGGTACTATGGGTGTGGGGGAGGGTGGCCCCGAGCTTGTTAAGCAGCTCTTTCAAAAGACATACGATATTCCTTATCCTGAAGTTATAGCGGTTTATCTGGAGGGTAAGCCCAATCCGGGTGTGGGTCCGCAGGATGTGGCTCTTTCAATTATTGGAGCTGTGTTTAAAGAAGGGTTTGTTAAAAACAAGGTTCTTGAATTTATCGGGCCCGGTATCCGTAATCTTTCGGTGGACTACAGAAACGGTATTGATGTTATGACAACCGAAACCACCTGCTTAAGTTCCATATGGGCAACCGACGATAAGGTTAAGGAGTACTATAAAATACATGGGAGGCCGGAATGCTACCTGGAACTGAATCCGGGAGGCTTAGCCTATTATGACGGTCTGGTAAAGGTTAGCCTTGACAGGGTGGAACCTATGATTGCCCTTCCCTTCCATCCAAGCAATGTATACAGCATATCCGAACTCAATAAAAATGCCGGGGATATTCTCCGGGATGTGGAAGAAAATATTAAGAAACAATTTGATTCTTCCAAAATAGCATTTTCACTGACAGATAAAATAGTTAACGGGAAATTAAGGGTTGACCAGGGGGTAGTGGCCGGGTGCGCCGGCGGTACTTTTGAAAACCTGTGTGAAGCAGCCGCAATGATCGATAAAAAGTCTATTGGAGACGGTTATCTTTCCTTAAGCGTATACCCCGCAAGCCAGCCCATTAATTATGAGCTGGTTAAAAACGGCGCGGCCGCTAAAATGCTTTCTGCGGGCGTTACGATGAAAACAGCATTCTGCGGCCCGTGTTTTGGCGCGGGGGATGTACCCGCTCATGGCAGCCTTAGTATCAGACACACCACACGGAATTTTATAAACAGGGAGGGCTCGAAACCGGCCGAAGGGCAAATCGCTTCAGTGGCCTTGATGGATGCACGTTCCATTGCGGCAACGGCTGTGAACGGCGGTTTTTTAACCCCTGCAACCGAAGTGGATTACAGGGTTATATCCATAGATTATGAATACAACAGAGATATTTATACCAACAGAGTATACAAGGGGTTTAAAAAACCAATAACCAAAGAAGATGTGAAATTTGGGCCGAATATAGCCGATTGGCCTGAAATAAGCGCTTTACCGCAAAATCTGCTCTTGAAGGTAGTAACCGTCATATATGACCCGGTGACAACAACGGATGAGCTGATACCTTCCGGGGAGACCTCTTCGTTCCGGTCAAATCCCCTTAAGTTGGCTGAATTTACACTGTCAAGAAAAGATCCTTCCTATGTCTCAAAATCAAAGGAAGTTCAGACACTGGAAAAGGAGCGTCAGCGTCTTGTTACGCCGGAATGCCGGGAAATAAAAGCCTCAAACGGCCTTAAAGAGATATATAACAGATTAACTATAAATTGTGAAACAGGTTTTTCCAGTATAACTGATATGATACGGTCAACAGGAATAGGCAGCACCATCTATGCGGTAAAACCCGGAGATGGCTCGGCAAGGGAACAGGCGGCATCATGCCAGAAAATTCTTGGAGGATGGGCCAATATTGCGGTTGATTATGCAACAAAACGTTATAAGAGCAATCTGATAAACTGGGGCATATTACCATTTTCTGTAGATGGTACATCAGATATCTGTTTTGAGGTTGGGGATTTGATATTCATTCCGGGCATCAAGCAAAAGGTAGAAAAAGGCGAGGAGTGTATACAAGCCTGCTTAATCAGAGATAAAGCGATTAAAACCTTCGAGCTGCTTTTAGAAAACGTTTCCAAGGATGAAAGGGATATTATTTTAAAAGGATGCCTGATTAATTATTATTCAAAACAGAAATGAGTCCAACAGGCTGCATCTTTTCCTTGATTGGAATTACAGGCTCCAGGCCGCATTCCGCAAGGCTGTTTTCAGGAGAAAACAGCCTTGCTGCAGTATTATACGGAGCAAAAGAACCCCATACGGGAAACAGGGTTCTTTTGCTTTGATTTGGAGGTTTTGCCCAGGATTATTTTCAATATTATGTAATTTGTAATATTTGGGGTATTTTGCGGCGTATTTTCCCGTTCTGCCGCATTGCCGCCAGCAGAATACGCCAGTATCCCTTAAACCTTTTCCTTGCACTTTATGAAACCTGATACAATTCATCCCTGAATTCACGGGTACAGACTACATGTGAGGTATTTCCTCAATATCAATACCTTTATCCCTTAACAGGGAGCGGAGCCGCTTTAAAAACTTATTTTCCCGTTCATTGGATGATTCCCCCAGAACAATCAAATTTACCTGATGTACCTTCGCGAATTCCGCAATGGTTTCGGAAATGTTATTGTCCCTAAGCATTGTCATTTCAGCCCCATATGATTTTGATATTTTGAAAAGATATTCAAGGGCGTCACTTTCGCTATTGTTATCCAGGATATTCCACGAATTTTTTGCAACATGAAGCACATGCAGTGAACCGTCATCCGATTTACGCTGTGACGCTGCCTTTATTAACCGTTCGCAGGTTTTTTGCTTGGTCACGCATGCCAATACATTTTTATATAAAAACAATTCAATCAACCTCATTTTCTTTAAAGTTATGGACAGTCCTCAGTAAAACTGACACTTCCTTTAATTTTACTGCAGATATGCTTGCAATCTGCAGTATGATATTCGTATTCTTACCGGCCTTGCAGTCATTTTGGCATAATAGGATGTACATGTAAAAAGGTATATTAAAAAAACTATCATATCCTTATTATATCAAAAACGCAATCGGAATGTCTGAACGGATTGTAAATTGTTTGTTACTAAATTTTTATCAAACGTATTCAAAGGCCACTGCCTCAATCAGGGGGATAAACCGAATATTTCAGCATATTCAAAACCATACGGATTACTGTTAAGGAGTGATACCTCTCAATCCGCTGAGCTGCTTGCGATGTCGAGGCGGACTGCTTTCTTCAATGCCGATTGACTGCGTATAATCCTTATGCTAAAATATAACTAATCTTAATAAATTGTAAGCTTAATTCATGGAAATGAAGCGGGGGACCCAATTCAGGGGCGAATTCCATAAGGATAGGATAACTCTTTCAATCCGAGCCCGGCAGCTAACCTCGTAAGCTTTGAAAGAGGGGTATAGTGTGCGTATTGCCATGGATATACTCCATGGTTTTTTTGTACCTCATTTCCGAAAGACGGTTTTACTTAATCAGACAATGAATAGCAACATAGTTTCATAAATTATAATATATGTTCTAAAAAGCTCTAAAATAAACTAAGGTTATCACATGACAGCACATAGAGGGTAATTGAAAGGAGGAAATATATGAATAACAAAAAGTCGTGGCAGGATGCATTGCTTAAGGGATATACCGTAATGGCTGAGGAATGCAGTAAAATTGATTCCGATTTGTACAGTAAGTATGAGGTTAAAAGAGGCCTTAGAGATATCAGTGGCAAAGGTGTTTTGGCAGGTCTTACCGAAATTGGCGAGGTTCACGCGTATATTATTGATGAGGGGGAAACCATACCGGTTCCGGGCCGTCTGATTTACAGAGGTATGGACATAAATGATATTGTGTATGGTTTTTTAAGTGAAGACCGGTTTGGGTTTGAGGAAACTGCGTATTTGCTGCTTTTTGGAGAACTGCCAAACCAAAAGGAACTGAATGGCTTTGAGAACCTGTTAACCGATTTGAGGGCTCTCCCAAAATCATTCATAGAGGACGCGATTATGAAGCTTCCCAGCAATGATGTTATGAATCTGATGGCAAGAGGGGTTCTGGCTTTATATTCTTTTGATAACCGGGCAGACGATATTTCTATTGAAAATGTTATACGGCAATGTGTAAATCTTATTGCGCAGATGCCGTTGATTGCCGTATACGGGTATCAGGTTTTAACCCACTATTATCGTGAGAGAAGCCTTGTCATCCATAGCCCCAGGCCTGATTACAGTACGGCGGAAAATATACTGCATCTGTTAAGGCCGGATTCGAGTTTTACCCGGCTGGAAGCAGTGCTGCTGGACCTTGCGCTGGTACTGCACGCCGAGCATGGAGGCGGAAATAATTCCACCTTCGCTACCCATGTCATTACTTCTTCAGGAACCGACACCTATTCCTCCATGGCATCTTCATTAGGCTCATTAAAAGGCCCGCGGCATGGCGGAGCTAATGTAAAGGTTATCCAGATGTTCGATAGCATGAAAAAAGAGGTTAAGGATTGGGAAGACGAGGATGAAATACGGGAATATCTTTTAAAGCTTTTGAACGGTGAGGTTTTTGACCGGACCGGGTTGATTTATGGCGTCGGTCATGCGGTATACTCAATTTCTGATCCAAGGGCAGTCATTTTTAAGGGTTATTCGGAAAAACTGGCACGGGAACAGGGTTATGAGAAGGAATTCCGACTGTATGAAATAGTTGAAAGGCTTGCTCCCCAAGTTATTGCGGAAAAAAGAAAAATGTACAAAGGAGTCAGCATTAATGTGGATTTCTATTCGGGGCTTGTTTACAAAATGCTGAATATTCCGGAAGAGTTGTTCACACCTCTCTTTGCTGTCTCCAGAATAGTAGGCTGGAGCGCGCACCGTATTGAGGAACTGGCCAACGGCGGCAAGATAATCCGTCCGGCATACAAGAGCATTTCCCCGCACAGGGAATATATCCCGCTGAAGATACGTTAAAGGAACACAACCTTTTCGCCTTCATGTTCGGCAACAGGCACCATCGGCCAGCCACCACAATGGCTGGCGGAAAATGTCTTTACCAGTTCCGGATGCATCATGACAAACCGGTTCACAAACATTCCTGAAGCAGAATATCCTTCCAGCAGAATTTTTGTATGCACGGTATATCCCTTTTCCTCCAATATATTACGGTAATTTCCCTGCTTGTGACAAACCGGATTGGTGTCGTTGTAACAGAAAAGCTGAACAAGCGGCTTGAGAGCAGCAAAATCGGAAGCAAAGGAAAATATACGGTAAAATTGGAGCCCTCAGGCCCTTACTGTAGACGAGATATCCCCGACATTACGTTCATACTGGAGCCGGGGAGATTTCTTACAGCAGAGGCGGGGATACTTGTTGCAAGAGTTCAATATGTAAAAGAAAATCTCTATGGTAAAAGGTTTTTAATTGTTGACACAGGCATGCATCATTTGATCAGATCACCTTTATATGGAGGGTATCACAGTATTATTCCGGTAAGAAAAAATTCAGATACCATGATAGAAGCCGATGTAGTAGGACCAATATGCGAAAGTACGGATTTTCTTGGGAAAGAGCGCTTAATTGAGAAGGTTTGTCAGAATGATCTGCTGGCTGTAACCGATGCAGGAGCATATGGCATTGTACTTGCTTCACATTATAATTCACATTCACTGCCTGTTGAGGTATTGGTAGATGGTTCCAGATACAAAGTCATTCGAAGAAGAGAGACTTATGAAGATTTATTAAATAGCGAGGTTAATGATTTTAAAGTAGGAGGTTATTGATATGGCTATAAAATTCACCAAATATTCTGCTTTGGGTAATGATTATATAGTTATTGACCCAAACATAAATCTGTTAAATCTAGAAAAGCACTTGATTTTATTGAGGCTGTTTACGATAATTTCTTCCGTGTTCTGTTTAATAAAAATATGGGTAGGATAAAGTCTGCTCATTTCTTTATAGGTATTTCTCTTCGTATTATATACTTATAAACCTGAACATATCAGATAAAATCTAACATATTGACAGTATTAGCCTTTATCATGTTATAGTTAAGTTAGCGAACCGGCTGCAGTCTTTAAATACCAATGAGAGGTGTTTTTATGGTATCATCTTTGTCTTTATCTGCTAAAAAAAATAAAGGTAAAATAAAAGCAGGAATACGCTATTTGGCCCGTAATTATGAACTGTATATATTTGTTCTTCCGGCACTAATATATATATTAATATATTGCTACGGACCGATGTATGGTGTGCAGATAGCATTTAAGGATTATCGTATAAATAAGGGTATTCAAGGGAGCGATTGGGTTGGTTTAAAACATTTTGTACGTTTCTTAAGCACACCTTCGTGTATAAGATTAATAAAAAATACCATAGTTATCAGTGTTTACTCCCTTGCTGTAGGTTTTCCGTTTCCTATAATATTTTCATTGATAATTAATGAACTAAGAATCGGTAGATTTAAAAAAGCGGTACAAACCATTTCATATGCGCCGCATTTTATATCAACAGTTGTTATGGTCAGTATGATTACAATGTTCCTTAATGAACGGATTGGAATAGTAAATAAACTAATAGGATATCTGGGGGCCGGCCCTTACGCATTTATGAGTCAAGCCGGCTGGTTCCCGTCAATTTATGTTTTTAGCGGCATATGGCAGAATTTGGGGTGGAATTCGATAATTTATTTGTCAGCACTATCCAGTATAGATCCAGAGCTGCATGAAGCCGCAATGATAGATGGAGCTTCTCGTTTGCAGAGGATATATCATATTAATCTTCAGGGAATACTGCCTACAATTACTATCATGCTAATATTGGCTGCAGGTAAAATAATGACCGTGGGTTTTGAAAAAGTCTTTTTAATGCAGAATCCGCTTAATACTGAAACCAGCGAAATCATTTCAACATTTGTATACAAGATGGGTTTGCAATACACACAGTACAGCTTTTCGACAGCAATAGATTTCTTTAACTCAATCATAAACTGTATCCTGTTGGTTTCCGTAAATTTCGCAGTCAAACGGATGGGAAGTGCAACTCTTTGGTAAATGGGAGGTCTGGTATATTGAAAAATAATAATAAAAAAGTGGGAAAAAGCCTGGATGATTCGATTATTAATTCTATTGCATATTTTTTCAGCGGATTGGTTCTTGTATTGACGTTATATCCGATGGTTTATATTATCAGTGCTTCAGTCAGTGATCCTGTAAGAGTTGCCTCAGGTGATTTATTATTGTTTCCGATTGGATTAACTTCAGATGGTTACAAAATAATATTTGA
>CAZSVI010000002.1:0-64519 GCA_964610205.1 uncultured Oscillospiraceae bacterium | reverse complement strand
CTGATTTATCTGCATTTGAGAACATTTTTATGATAAATTATTCACGGATTCAGGTACCTCTTAATGAAATCATATTATACATTGCTTTCTATTGTAATATGAATTCCCATTTTCACAAGTTTTTTAAAAAAGGTTCTTTCCAGTTCCGGTTCACGGGCCAGCCTTCCAAAAGAAATATAAAGCCTGTTTTTAAATCCGGTGACTGAGCAGCCTGTTTTATTAACCGGGCCGGGCCCCGGAATAAAATCAACTCTATCCACATATTTTTCCATTTCCCATGGCATAGTAACCATACCAAGATTGGATATAGTGCCTGAGAACAGGTTTTCACCAAGTCGCCGGTATATAAGAGGAAGAAACAGTCTCTTTATAAAAAGAGGCAATATCCGTATAAGGAAATTCCTTTGTCCGCTTACATTACGGCTTAACTGGCGGCTTATGGATTTCTCGTTTATATCAGCTATCATGCTGTTTTGCGCTATTTTTAATATTTCGTCAAAGGTATACTCACCTAAACGCGGATCAATACTGGAAACGACATAAAGGGAAAAATTCCGCATTGTTTTTGAAGGATAAATATTCCTCATGTTTACAGGAACAGATACGGAAATAGGCCTTTTTCGCAAAGGAGATTTAATGTGCTTGTTTTGGATTTCCTGCAGCGAATCAATATAAACCGCCGTTAGAAATACCGTAAGGGATACGCTTCTTTTTTTGACCTCTGATAAAATACCATTAAGTTGGACGATCCCGGTTATAACATAATACACGCCTTTTTTTACCAGCTTTCCGGGAAGGTGGTAGGCCGGCTCTCCTTTTTCAGGGAGTGGCAGGGAGGGCTTGTAAAACCTGTTATATGCGTCTTCAAATTCATCAGGGTCGGGTTTCTCATCAATTGTAAGTATTCCGGCGGAATTGGAAAGATTTTTTCCCAACTCTGTGAAATATTGAAAGAGCAACGATTTAAGAAAGGTAACACCACCTGTACCGTCTGTTAACGCATGGCAGAATTCAACGGCAATCCTCTGATGATAATATTGCACACGGAATAGAAAGTTCCTGTTATGAATAGGAGAAAGGCGACCGCAGGGATACTGTACGTCTTTTTCCACCCGTGGCTTTTTGGTATTGCTTTCAAGATAAAACCAGAACAATCCCTTGTTCAGACGGACTTTATAATACGGAAACCTTTGAATTACCTTTGTAAGCGCTGTCTGAAGGACGACAGGGTCAACCTCCTCATGCAGTGTCGCCGAAAACCGGAACATGGTTGTAATTCTCTCCGATTGTATGGAAGGATATATTATTGCTGCGTTATCAAGGCGATACCAGCCGGGATGCTTGCTCTCCGAATACTTGCTGCTCATCTATACCTCTTAAATTAGTCTTTCTCTCATTTTACCCTAAACTGAGGGAAAAAAGAAGGACAAATATTTTATCCGATCTATACCCGGTCACTGAACAGTAACGGAAAAATTTATGGATGATAACTATTTATCATTGAAAATATATACTTGAAAGTCTATAATGGATATGAATGTAAATAGGATAAAAGGAGCGATACAAATGGCAAAAAGAGGCGGCTTTCCCATGGGCGGCATGGGCGGAGGCAATATGAACAACCTGATGAAGCAGGCCATGAAGATGAAACAAGATATGGATAAAGCACAAGAGGAGCTGGCTGACAAGACCGTTGAGGCTTCCAGCGGAGGAGGCGCCGTAAGGGTAGTGGCAACCTGCGGAAAAGAAATAAAGGAAATAGAAATATCAAAGGATGTAGTGGATCCGGATGATGTTGAGATGCTTCAGGATCTGATTCTGGCGGCTGTCAACGAAGCGCTCAGAAAAGCGGATGAGGAAACACAGGCAACAATGGGCAAGTTTACCGGGGGGATGGGAAATATCCCCGGATTATTTTAGGTGAGGCTGAAATTTGGTTAGGGATTAGATACGGAGAAGAATATGAGCACATATGCGGCCCCGGTAGCAAAGCTGATAGATGAATTTGAGAAACTTCCAGGAATAGGGCATAAAACAGCACAACGTTTAGCTTTCCACATACTTAATCTGCCTTCAGACAAAGCAATGGCATTTGCCAGGGCAATTGTAGAAGCAAAAAGAACCATTCATTATTGTTCTGTCTGTGGGGATCTGACCGATTCGGATCCCTGCAGGGTCTGCAGCAATGAAAGGCGGGATCGCACCATGATCTGTGTGGTTGAAAGCCCCAGAGATGTTGTAGCCATGGAAAGAATCAGGGAGTACAAGGGTCTGTATCATGTGCTGCATGGTGTTATTTCACCAATGGAAGGGATAGGGCCCGACGATATTAATATGAAATCATTGATAAAACGCGTAGGGGAAGGTGAAGCCAAAGAAGTCATCCTGGCTACGAACCCGGATGTTGAAGGAGAGGCGACTGCCATGTATCTTGCAAGACTGATAAAACCCCTCGGTGTCAAGGCAACAAGAATTGCACATGGTCTGCCTGTCGGCGGAGATCTGGAATACGCGGATGAAGTTACGCTGGCAAAATCCCTTGAAGGAAGAAGGGAAATATAGCGAGTAACCAAGATGGACACCCGCCTCTAGGTGGTGGGTACCGGTTACATTAATCAGGCGGTGAGCATAACTCCCGCCTCAATATAACGGTGTGATGCAATTGCAAGCAATTACTTCCGTTGTTATAGGGAGGAAGATATTATATGAAGGTACATAAAGCGATTATCCCGGCAGCAGGTCTTGGAACCCGTTTTTTACCTGCCACTAAGGCCCAGCCGAAAGAAATGCTGCCTATCGTCGATAAACCAACCATACAATTTATCGTCGAGGAGGCGGTTGCTTCGGGGATCGAGGATATTATCATAGTAACGGGACGCAGTAAAAGGGCAATAGAAGATCACTTCGACAAATCCGTTGAACTGGAGGAAGAATTAAAAAAAAGCAATAAAGATGAATTGCTTACGCAGATCCGTGATATTTCAAACCTGGTAAACATACACTATATCCGTCAGAAAGAACCCAGAGGTCTGGGACATGCAATCTATTGCGCAAAATCCTTTATCGGCAACGAACCCTTTGCTGTATTATTGGGGGATGATATCGTTAGGTCGGAGGAACCGTGTCTGAAACAGTTGATTAATAGGTATGACGAGTATAAGACCACTATACTCGGGGTACAGAGAGTTCCTGAGAACGAAGTATCAAATTACGGAATTGTCGGAGGCAGACAGGTGGATGAAAGAGTGATTAAGGTAAGCGATATGGTTGAAAAGCCGGACATGGATCAGGCGCCGTCTAACATTGCCATTTTAGGGCGTTATATAATAACACCGGCGATATTCTCACACCTGGAAAATATTACACCCGGCAAGAATGGGGAAATTCAGTTGACCGATGCGTTAAAAAGCCTGATGCATTGTGAAGCAATGTATGCTTACGATTTTGTGGGGAAACGATATGATGTCGGAAATAAAATGGGATTTCTTCAGGCAACGGTTGAATTCGCGTTGGAACGAAACGATTTGAAGGATGAATTCATGTCCTGGCTGAAAAAGATAGTTAAAGAGTGACCGTGTTATTTCATATTAAGAAAGCCTGCATAATATTTCAATACAGACTTAATAAATACGAATAATCCGGCTGGTGGCCTGTAAAGTGTGTAACTTAAGGTTTGCAGGCCACAACATCAAGGAAGTGGATTTGTAAAGCTTTGAAAAATGAATATGAAATTGAAGCTTTACAAACCACCGGTCAATATTTTTGGAGATTATGTCATATCGGAAAAGAAGGTAACGGCATTCTTTTCAACCATCATTGTTCCGTATTCATTCAAGTAACCCTCGAAGAACAGCACATTTAATATTCTGTCACCGTATTCCCCTAAAATGCTTTCAAGCTTTCCGAGACTGTGATCGAGACTATCAACCCTCCGAAGTACCAGATAATAAGAGCCCTCGCATTGATATACCGTGCTTTCTCCGAGATAAACGTGTTTTAAACGGCTGCACAACAGGCATAAATCATCAAAACTGTCCAGATCGTATATCATAACGGTAGAACATATATTGCTGGTCTTCCTTTTTATCTTCAAATCATTACGTCTGTACCGGTTTTTAATGAACTTGTGAATAGACTCAAAATCACTGTCTTCATCAATTTTCGTTATAGTGATTACGAATCCCTGCTCAACATCGGTAACTGCTTCAATACATAATTGGGATTCATGAGTTTCAAACCCTAATTCCAATTCTGCCTGCTCCATCAGATCCCAGAACAACTCCTGGGTTTCAGGGGAATTGTAGTTGAAGGAGGAAAGGTCGATGTCCCGCTCTTCCAGGTCATCAAAGGTGACGAAGATGCGTATTTTATTTTCGCTGATCTTTTCAATTCTCATATTGGCATCCTCAGTTCATATATTTGGACATCCATATAAGCATCGGCATTGCGCTTATAATCCTTAATACTATTATACTTTGAAAAAACAGTATTGAGAAGTACCAAATTATGAATTTATATTTACATATCATATTTCCCCATATAGCGAATGGTTAATCAAAGAAACAGGAACAATAAGTTAAGAAATTATTGAATACTGTTTTTCATTGTAAAAGCCGAATAATAATGAATAATACAGATATTCAGGGTATCAACCTGCCAGCATCGGTTGACTCAACAAAAATTGTGTCGGTTGCTTTATATAGTAGCAGTGTTTATAATGTTGATAAGGATATAACTAATTAATTTTGTATAAAAACGGCGGATAAACCGATTTTTCATTTAATGGAGGGTTCAATCCTCAGCCCATTTGTGCCGCCCCGGTGGTCACAGGGAATTACAGCAGTACACAATGGAAATTGTGGAGGGTATTCTTGACTTCAAAATTGGGGAAGGGAATTGCTGGGAGTATACCTATCACCAAAGGTATGCAGATCAATTACTCTGGGTATATTCCGAACTCAAGAAGAATCCATATACACGCAGAGCCGTTATGAATAATTGAATGGAAGTGTTATTTTTAACTTATCAATAGAGGTGCTTTTATGCCAAAAAGGTTCTTTAGCTTACAATACAAAATATTAATTTATTCTTTTATTATAATTTCAATGCCAATACTGACGTTAGGGATTTTTTCATACAATGAGTCTTCAAAAATTGTTCAGCAGAAGGTGAGTATTTCTAATTTAAATACCGTACGGCAGGTGGGAGAGAGAATTGAGTTTATTTTTCAAGATATACATGATTCATCCTTGTTTTTAATCCAGAATGACCATGTGAGGGAGTTTTTTATACTGGAAAATGAAAAAGATAATGTGTCTATCAAAAGCAGGATTATTCAGTTGAATAAAGAATTAATGTATCTCATCAGTTCAAAACCATACATATATTCAATCTATTTTAAGGGGTTTAATGGAGTTTCCACAGATACAAAAAATGCATCCAACCTTATCGATGCAGAAAAAGAAGCAGAAATCATTCAACTAAAGGGAGGCTATGTTTGGAATATCGGAGAAGTTATTAATTATGATGGTACGTCAACCAATGTATTTTCTCTGATAAGAGTTATTAATGACATGTATAACCTTCCAAACAGACTGGCATTATTGAAGATCAACATAAATGAAGAAGAGTTAACGAAAATATACAGTACGAAGATAATGGGAAAGCAGGATGATTTATTGATTATCGACAGCGATAGCAGAATCGTTTCTTCCCTAGATAAAGAAAAGCTAGGGCAGAAATTAAGTTTTAACATATTTAACTATATATCCAAGGAATCAAAGGAAGGTTATTTTCAAACAGTAGTCGCAGGAAAAGACTGCCTTATTACTTACTACCATATAGAAACCTTGGATTACAAAATTGTCAATTTCGTTCCCATAAAAGAATTGCTGGAAGAGAACAGAGTAATCCAAAAAGCTATGCTGGAAGTTGCATTGATAAGCTTCTTTGTTTGTGTTTTATTTGCATTTTTGTTTTCTATATATGTGTTAAAACCACTCAAGAAAATATCTGTTCAAATGAAGAAGGTTGAAAATGAGGACTTTGATGCGCAGGTAAATTTTAACTCCAACGATGAAATTGCATTACTTGGAAGAAGCTTTAACAGGATGTCTGCAAAATTAAAAGAATTGATCAACCAGGTGTATCGAGTAAAAATAAAACAAAAGGAAACAGAAATTGCAGCATTGCAAGCTCAAATAAACCCCCACTTTTTATATAATGCATTGGATACAATATATTGGATGGGCAGAATGGAAAAGGCATTTGAAACAAGTAAGCTTATTGAAGCACTGGCAAAGCTTTTTAGGCTTAGCTTAAATAGCGGTAGAGAATTAATACTTCTTCGCAATGAAGTAGAACATTTAAAATACTATCTGATTATACAAAAAAAACGATATGGTAATTCCATAAAGTTTCATATCAATATAGAAGAAGAACTTCTTGAAAGGCAGGTTTTAAAGCTTGTTCTACAACCATTGGTTGAAAATTCCATCACGCATGGCATTGATAACAAAGAGGGTAAAGGGAATATTTTTGTTACAGTAAAGAAGATTTCTTCAGATATTATTTATGAAGTAAAGGATGATGGTATTGGTATTGACATCAGCGAAGTGCATCAATTACTAAGAAATATTGGTGATTCCAACAAAGGGCTTGGTATTAAAAATGTAAATGATAGATTGAAACTCTATTTTGGTGAACAATACGGTATTGAATTTTTTAATGAAACAGGTGGGGGAACAAAGGTAATTGTTAAACAGCCATATATCACAGAGGGGGAGTTAACATAATTCGTATTTTAATTGTTGACGATGAAGCAGTAATTCGGGAAGGAATTATTCAATCAATTGAGTGGGAACAATACGGCATACAAATAGTTGGAGATGCTTCCAATGGTAGGGAAGGGTTGAAACTGGCCAAAGAGCTTAAGCCGGATATTGTTATTACAGATATTAGAATGCCTGTTATGGACGGCCTTGAGCTTGCGAAATGTATATCAAGTTTAACACCAGCGGTTAAATTAATTATTTTAACTGGTTATGGAGAATTTGAATATGCTCAAAAAGCCATAGAATATAAAGTGTCCGAGTTTATTTTAAAGCCTGTGGGAGCGGAAGAACTGGTTAGAGTAGTGTTAAAATTGAAAGAAGAGGTTATCACGGAAAGTAAAAAAGCAGAAGCAAGAAAATCTTATGAAATATTTTTAAATGAGAATTTTTCGGTTCTTCAGGAAAAACTCATTAATAAACTGATCAATGGATTGTATAGTGTAAAAGAAAAAGATAAAATTCTGAAAAGAATAAGAACCCTGAACATGGATTTATCGGGACCCTATTATCAAGTTTTTATTATTGCGATTGATGGCTATTTTCATGGAGTAGGCAATCAACCGCCAGAAAGAAGAGAGATGATTTTCGAATCCATCCTTACTATTGCAAGAGAGGCTATATTGAAATGTACGAACGGCTTTATCTACCGGAATGAGATTGGAATGTTCGTGAGCTTGGTAAACGTAGAAAATAGCAGTTATGACATTATATCTATGTGTAAACAAATACAACATAGGATATCAAACAATTTAAATTTGTCTATCTCTTTTGGGGTTGGAAATACAAGCGCAGATATTTTCAATATCTTTAAATCGTATAATGAAGCCTTTAATGCGGTTAGAAACAGGATTTACATGGGGAAAAATGTGGTTATCCATATAAATGATGTAGCAGAAGAGAATAGTTTTGCTGGTATTATGGGTTTGAAAAGCTGTAGCGAAGAGGAAAAAAAGCTTTTGGCTTGCTTGAAGTTGATTGATTTTGAAAAGATGAACGATATATTGGATCAGTTATTTGAACGGCTTATATTTATGAAAGCGGATTACAATGTGATTAAGAATATCTCTCTTTTTCTTTTATTTACTGCATTTAAAGGATTGAAAGAGATGGGTGTTAGCATTGAAGATCGTTTAGAAGTACAGTTTGATCCCTTTTTGGAGATTGAGAATTATGAAACAGTACAAGATATTAAAAAATGGATGAAGAGTGTACTTGAAAAGCTAATGTGCATTGTCGAAAGCGAGAAGAATAAAAAATATAAATTAATTGTTAAAAACGGAATAAAATATATGATGAGGTATTATAATCAACCCCTCAGTCTTACTATTGTTGCTAAAGAGGTTTATGTGACCCCGAACTATTTCAGCAGGGTTTTCAGGGAAGAAACAGGTGAAAACTTCATAGAGTGGTTAAACAAATATAGGGTTGAGAAAGCAAAGGAATTTCTAACGGATATCAGTATGAAGACTTATGAGGTTGCAGAAAAAGTCGGATTTAATGATTATAAACATTTCTCATATAATTTTAAAAAATATGTTGGTTATAGCCCAACAGAGTACAAGGATCAGAGTATATAGCAGTAAACCAATTTGGATTCCTACAGTATTCAGAATATTCTTGTTATACAAGAGAATCAAATTTCGGATAAAAGTATAAATATTTACCTGTTTTTATTTTTTCTTGTTCTATATAATTAGAGCTAGAGGCGCCTATGTAGAGTAAGAATAAGGCTTGAGGAGGGAAAGATGAAAATACGATCAAGGGTATTATTGTTTATACTGATACTAGTGGTATCGGTTTCCATGGTTGCATGTGGAACGACTGGAACGGGGAACACACAGACACCCAGCGCAACTGATGCTGGAACAAGTGAGACTGTACAAAAGGTACAGTTAAAAATACTAACCCAGTTCTTAAAAGAAAACATCGATGCAGATTCCAGGGTAAAAGCTTTTTATAATTCTGTTGAAAAATTCATGAGTGAAAACGAAAACGTAGAAATTACTGTAGAAGCTGTTGCTGCAGAGCCTTATAATGACAAGGCAAAAATACTTGCCGCGGGAAATGAATTGCCCGATATTTTTGAAGTTTTAGGGTCATGGAATAAGAGCTTTGTTGAAAGCGGCGTTGTTATGAACCTGAAAGACATCATTAATGCAGATGCCGAGTGGAAATCAATCATTAAACCCACAGCCGTAAATAATTTTACAATTGGTGAGGATATATACGGAATATGTTTGGAAGAAGGAGGTTCAACTACTTTACTTTTCTATAATGAAGCTATTTTGAAGGAATGTGGTGTAAGTGCGCCACCTGAAACGATGGAAGAACTTCTGAATTCAATAGAGGCGATAAAGGCAAAGGGATACACTCCTATATCTTTGGGTAACAAAGGTCAGTGGGTAGCTCAATCCTGCTATTTGAGTGCTATAGGCAGCCGGTATACGGGGAATGACTGGAATTTTGATATTGTTAACGGTTCCGGTGCCAAATTTACAGATCCGGAGTTTGTAAAAGGTCTGGCCTTACTTTATGAATTGGCTGAGCGGGGTGCGTTTAATTCAGATCTCAACTCTATTGATTATCAGCAGCAGAGAGTTCCATACTATAATAAACAAGCAGCAATGTATATTGAAGGCTTTTGGGCAATCAATTCAATGATATCGGATTGTCCGGAGGATGTGTTGAAAGTCACCCATGTTACGGGCATACCTGCTATTGAAGATGCAAAGGTACCGAATTATACCGCAGGCGGTAACGGTGGATGGGCTTTTGCTCTGAGTTCAAAGCTGAAAGATGCGTCAAAAGATGCAGCGGTTGGATATCTTAAAACGTTTATCAGCAAAGAATCTGCCTCTACAGTGCTGGAAGGTGGGAATCCATGCGCTATTACACCAGGAGTTTACGATAAGAGTGGATTATCCAGACTTCATATTGAATTCTTTGATCTTTCCGCGTCATTACCCTTCTGTGAAACATATGATCTTGTATTTGAGCCTAGCGTTGTTGAAGTCATGAATAAGGGGCTGCAGGAAATTCTTATTAATACCCTTTCTCCTGAAGATTTAGCAGCAAGGCTTCAGGCTGAATACGAGAAGACAAAATAACAAAGGTTGGCTTAATAGCATCTCACAGGGTTTATCCTGTGGGATGCTTTGTATACTGTCGTCATGACTTTTAAAGAAACACACATACTAAAATTCAACCGGTTCGAATGTATCACAGGCATCTATTGTATTTGATACATTCATTCTTAATGGAGGGTAACAATGACAAATAAAGTGCTGCGTCCAAGTAAAGGGCTGTTCATACTTCTGTTTGGGCCGGGAGTTGTCTGGTATATTTTTGCGGTGATTATACCCCTTATTGGATCAATACGATATAGTTTTTATGATTTTAAGGGCATGAGAATGAACCGGTTTGTTGGACTTGCAAATTATGCAGAGCTGGTAAATGACGAGATTTTTTGGCAGTCTTTTAAAAACAATATTATAATTACAATTCTTTGTGTTGTCGGGCAGATAGGTATAGCGTTACTATTTGCTACTATGCTGAACACAAATTTAGTTAAGCTCAAAAACATGCATCGATCGGTTATATTTTTCCCGGGAGTGCTTTCCATGGTTATCGTAGGCTTCATTTGGACAATGATGTATAACAAGGATTACGGATTGATTAATTTCTTTTTAAGGGCGTTGAACCTTGATTTGTTGATTTTACCCTGGCTGGATAATCCGAAGAATGTTATTTATTTTGTTTCAATACCCATTATATGGCAATATATTGGGTATTATATGGTTATTATCATGGCCGGAATGAGTTCGATATCGAAAGAAGTATATGAGATGGCGGAAATTGATGGTGTTACTGCCTGGAAAAAACTGATATACATAACAGTACCCTTGATTAAGGATACACTGGTGGTTTGTACAATGCTCTGCATATCTGGAAATATGCAGGTTTTTGATCACATATTTGTGATGACAGAGGGAGGACCGGGAACAAGCTCAACCGTTATGGCATTGTACGGTTATAGTAAAACCTTTTCCCAGGGCAGAATAGATTATGGCAATACGATTTCCATTGGTATTCTTTTAATCAGTTTAATTCTTATTGTTATAACCAAACAAATCATTGGAGGTAGGAAAGCTGATGGCTAAAAAAATGAAAAGACTTCTTGGAGCTACAGGTATAAATGTTACGCTTATACTATTTTCAAGTACATGTATATTCCCGATTATTTGGATGATTTATTCATCCTTAAAAACATCTCCGGAATTCAACAGATCCATCATAGCATTGCCGGAGAAATTGGTGTTCCAAAATTATATAGATGCCTTTAGAATCAGCCATATGGGGACCTATTACCTGAATACTGTGTTTAACGCAGTCATTTCACTTGTGTTAGCCGTATTGATATCATTTATAACAGCATACTTTCTTTCGAGGTTTCGCTTTAGAGGGAGAAACATTATATATTTTATCATTCTCTTTGGGATGCTTATACCCGTTCATGCATTGCTGATTCCTTTATTTATTCAGTTTAAGGATTTAGGCCTGTTTGATCAAAGGTTTACATTGATTATTCCGTATGTTGCCTTTGCCATGCCATTTTCCATATTTCTAACAGAAAGCTATCTGAACAGTATTCCCATTGATATGGAGGAAGCTGCGGTAATTGACGGGAGTGGTTTTGTTAGAATGCTGTTTACAATTGTAATGCCATTATGTACACCAATCCTAACGACGGTGGCAATTTTACAGTTATTTACAAAGTGGTGGAACGAATTCCCCTTTGCTTTGGTGTTGGTGAATAGTGAAAAATATAAAACAATCCCCCTTGGCCTATTAAATTTCAGCTCACAGTACTCAACAAACTATCCCATGAAAATGGCAGCTTTAACACTGGCGATATTGCCGGTTATCCTGATATATGTTTTCTGTAACAAGAAAATAATAGAAGGGATGATTGCAGGGGCTATAAAAGGATAATAGTATATGAAAGCGATGAGAATATCAAATATAAATCCTACTCTCATGGTGATGTCTATACACTCTGGGAGATTGCAAAAAGGAATAATGTCGTTAAGATTATGAACTCCATACTTCCTGACAAGAAAAGAAACGGACTTAGCAAAGGCACATCTCTGCTTTTTACTGCAATCCGTAGAGCCGTGCAACCCGGAAGCAAAAGGGAATTCTCTGAATGGGCATCCCGTACCACACTACCCTCCATTGCTGGGTTTGATCCCAAAAAATTGACAAGCCAGCATTACTTATAAATTCCGCCTTCCAGCGGCTTAACTGATTCGGGTGAACTTCATACTCGGCAGCAATTTCGCTCAGTGTTTTTTCTTCCCGAAGAACCTCCAGTACTATTTTTACTTTTTGTTCAGGTGTAAAATTTCGTTTCTTCTCATGATCTTATTCTAACTTATCTTATTCATTTTGTCTGTCTTGTTTTCTGGGTTCATTATATTTCCCCATATAGCGAATGGTTAATCAAAGAAACAGGAACAATAAGTTAAGAAATTATTGAATACTGTTTTTCATTGTAAAAGCCGAATAATAATGAATAATATGAATGGATAAAAAGATATTCCCAATAAGCTTTTGCAGGTGTATAATGTTGTCTGATACATGACGTTGGATAATAAAATGAATTAATGCGTTCTTCGGTATGAAAAATTATGAGGACTTTTGTGAAAAAACTTATTCTGGCTTCGCAGTCACCAAGGCGCAAGATGCTGTTGGAACAGATTGGAGTGCCGTTTAAGGTGTTTCAATCCGATGCGGATGAAACAATAAATGAAAATATCGGGCCAAAGGAGTATGCGGCAGTTCTTTCCGAAAGGAAAGCGGAAGATGTTACCGGGAAATTATCGGGAGAGGAACTCAATTCTTCCGTAGTGCTTGCGGCGGATACTATTGTCGTTTTGGGACATCATATTCTTGGAAAACCTCAGATGGCTCAGGAAGCTTTCCAAACACTTCTTATGCTCTCGGGAAAGTGGCACGAGGTAATGACCGGAGTTACTCTTTTAGATGCTGAGACAGGAAGAAAAATGACTCATGTAGAGAAAACGCGGGTAAAAATCCGTTCAATGGATCACAAGGCTATCTGGCGGTATATTGATAGCGGTGAACCCTTCGACAAAGCGGGAGGTTATGGTATTCAGGGTCTGGGTGCTCTTCTTGTTGAGAAGCTGGAAGGATGTTATTATAATGTTGTAGGACTTCCGTTATATAGTGTTTCTATTATGCTGGGTCAAATGGGAATTGAAACATTATTGATAAACAGTTCTTTATCATATACAAAGGAATAGAAAGGAAGAAACAAATCATGTTTACAAGAGATATCGGAATAGACCTCGGGACAGCCAATACTCTGGTTCATATGAAAGGGAAGGGAATTGTTATGAGAGAACCCTCGGTGGTTGCCATTAATAATAATTCCGGAGAGGTATTGTCCGTTGGGCTGGAAGCTAAGAATATGATAGGTCGCACGCCGGGGAACATTACTGCCATAAGGCCAATGAAGGATGGAGTTATCGCTGATTTTCAAATAACCCAGGGGATGTTGAAATATTTTATACGCAAGGCAATGGGCCGTAATATGCTGGTAAGGCCCAGAGTGGTTGTCTGTGTTCCTTCAGGGGTTACCGAAGTTGAGAAGAGGGCTGTCATTGACGCCACATTGCATGCGGGAGCCAAAGAAGCCTACTTAATTGAAGAGCCTATGGCTGCGGCTATTGGAGCGAAGCTTCCCGTAGAAGAACCCTCCGGCAGCATGGTAGTGGATATAGGAGGAGGTACGAGTGAGGTGGCGGTCATTTCACTGGGAGGTATTGTTGTCAGTCGTTCCTTACGAATTGCCGGAGATGAATTGGACGATGCTATTGTCCATTACGTAAAAAAGGAATATAATTTAATGATAGGGGAGCGTACCGCTGAAGACATCAAAATGAGAATAGGTTCCGCATATCCGTTGGAGACCGAAACGAAACACAATATCAGCGGACGGGATTTGGTTACAGGCCTTCCGAAGGATCTTTCCATTAGCTCCGAAGAAATAAGGGAAGCATTGGCTGAACCGGTAAATGCAATTGTTGATTCTATTAAATATACCCTGGAAAAGACGCCGCCAGAACTGGCAGCGGATATAATGGAAAGGGGAATCATGCTGACAGGCGGAGGTGCTCTTTTAAAAGGGCTTGACAAATCCATTTATGAGGAGACCGGTATCCCCGTCAATATCGCTGAATTCCCTCTGGATTGTGTGGTGCTTGGTACAGGAAGAGTCCTGGATGAGATAGAAATTCTTAAAAATGTATTAATCTCTTCAAATAAGGGCAGATAGAGAATAATAATTGTTGGGAAGGGGTCCACCTTTTGCGGAGGCTGTTTGGTAACAAGGTATTTGTTATAGTGTTCGTAGTTGTTTTTCTTTTTATTCTGGCTGCTTTTACGGCAGGTGAGGGAAGTAAGCTTAGCGTTGTCCGGAATGTTCTTTCGGTACCGTTAAACCCTCTGCAGAAAGGGATTAATTCAATCACTTCCGGGATTAAGGATACCGTACAATTTTTTCAGGATGTCCGAACGGCAAGAGCGGAGAATGCCGAATTGAAGAAAAGACTGCAGGAAATGGAACGGGAACTTGACACGGTTTACCGGTTGCAAAAGGAAAATGAGAACCTTAAAAACCTTTTGTCATTCAAGGAACAGTTCGAACAGGAACTGATAGCCAGTAATATTATTTCCAAGGATTCAGGCAATTGGTTTGAGATATTTACAATAGATAAGGGCAGCAAAGACGGTATTGCCGTAAATGATCCCGTTATTAATTCCAACGGTCTGGTAGGAAGGGTTTCACGTGTGGATCTTTTGTCATCAAAGGTTGTATCCATAATTGATACCGAGAGTTCGGTATCGGCACGGCTTTCCAAATCCCGCGACCAGGTCGTTCTTAAGGGGGATGTCCAGCTCAGAACACAGGGACTTTGCCGTCTGGATTATATTCCTCCCGATGTGGAAGTAGCTGTTGGTGATAAAATAGAAACATCCGGAATGAGTAGCCTTTATCCAAAGGGTATCATTATTGGAGAAATAACAAAGATCGTTAAAAACGAAGGCCAATTTGATTATTACGCCATTGTAAAACCGGCGGTGGATTTCAGAAGGCTGGAGGAGGTCGCGGTCATTAAGATAATAAATGAAGACGAAGAGGGGAATAAACCATGAGGAGGCGGATACTGGTTTTAACTCTTCTTATTTTTGCGGCTTGCCTGATTCAGAGTACAGTTTTGGAGCATATTGAGATACTGCGTATAAGGCCTAACCTGCTTTTGGTTCTCGCTATAGCTATAGCGCTGGTCAGAAGCGATATGGAAGCGGCATTTATGGGACTTGCATGCGGCATGGGAATGGATATTCTTATTGGCAGGGCTTTGGGCTGGTATGCGTTGTGTTTGTTTTTGGTCTGCTTTTCCATAGGTTTGGTAAACCCGAAGCTTTATAAAGAAAATCCACTGATTCCTATTTTCTTTGTTTTTTCTTCTTCTGTAATAGTAGAGCTATTATATTATTTTATTAATTTTTTCCTGATAGGGTATCATAATATAGTATTTATGTTAACAACGCTGATTCTTCCCGAAAGCTTATATAACGCGGTTATTGCGTTGTTTGTATATCCACTGGTTCTTAGAGTTTATAAAAAGCTGGACAAATACGATTACGTTCATACACGCTTATAACGATATAAAGGAGGGCAGGAATGAATAAGGAAAAGGAAAAAAAGAATCAAATCAAATTAAAAAAAAGATTTATAGTCTATTTTGTAATAATCGTTATTTCCTGCGGAATCCTCCTGCGTCAGCTTGTAAATCTTCAAATTGTTAATGGACAGGAATACCTGAATACATCTATGAAAAGGATTATTACGAACGGTGTTATTTATGCCAACAGGGGAAATATTTATGACAGGAACGGTATTCCCATTGCGGGTAACCGGATGGGGTATTGTATAGAATTTGTTGATACCGAACTGTCCGACAATGAAAAAAATGATATGATTGCCCGGCTTGTCAGACTGTTTGACAGAAATGGCGAAAAATTCAGTTCCACATTGAGAACTATTTTCAGGCTGGATCCCATACGCTTTCTTATAACCAAGGATGGTTTCATCAGGCAGATAAGCATAAGCGATACGGACAGGGAGCTCCTCATGGAAGCGGATGCGGAAGAAGTTTTTTTGTATATGAGAGAAAAAACCTTCAGTATTGATCCGAAATTTACAGATGAAGAAGCTTACCGTATAATAGAGTTCCGTTATGAAATGCTGATTAAGCCGGCAAAAATAGATAAGCCGCTTTTAATTGCAGAAGATGTTTCCCTTGATACAATAATGGAACTGGAAGAGCTGAACAGTGAATTTCCAGGTTTCAGTACGTTTTCCAAACCCATAAGGGAATATTACGACGCCTCTTTGGTGGCGCATATTCTAGGCTATATGAGTAAAATAAGGGAGGATGACTATGACGCCTGGTCCGGGCAATACCCGGAACTTGGCTATACACCCCTGGATTCGGTTGGAATTCTGGGTATTGAACGTTCTGAAGAGCAGGTGCTGAGGGGCATCAACGGGAAAACAAGGAAGGAAGTTGATACGGAAGGGCGTTTGACTTCCTATGAGGTTGAAGTATCTCCAAGACCTGGGCAGGACATTTACCTGACCATTGACCTTAATCTACAGAAAGCGGCATATGATTCTATTGATCGTAATATTGAACTTATAAGGAACAAGGAGAATAAGAAAAACTTTAACGATGCCAATGCCGGAGCTGTCGTTGCAATGGACATAAAAACCGGAGAGATACTGGCCATGGTGAGTTACCCCACTTACGATCCGGCTGTTTTTCTTGAGGGAATCAGCGAGCAGATTAATTATTTCTTAGTTCATCCCGATTCCTATACACTGAACCGGGCTACCAGCGGAACATACGCGCCGGGTTCAACCTATAAGCCACTTGTAGCGATAGCTGCTCTTGAATCCGGTACTATAACCCCTGAGACAAGGATGAACTGCCCGTCCAGAAAGGAAATCGGGGGGCTCGTCTGGCCCAATCTGGAGGGTAATCAGGGATTTATTAACCTTGAAAGGGCACTGGCCACATCCAGCAACATGTTTTTCTTCCAGGTCGGGTTTGACACGGGGATTGATAATATTGTCAAGTGGGCTAAAAACTTTGGGTTCGGCAAACCAACCGGAATTGAAATCGGAGAAAAAATCGGTTCCCTTGCGTCCAGGGATTTTAAAAGAATATACTACAATGAACCCTGGGTTCCGGCGGATACCTGCAATGCCGCTCTGGGGCAGTTATACAATACATTCACACCGGTGCAGCTGGTGAATTATGTTGCAAGCATCGGTAACGGAGGGAAAATATATCGTCCCCATCTGGTAAAAAAACGGATAGACGCAACCGGTGAAGTCCATATTACTGTGATTGAATACCAGGATTCAACGGCAAAGGAATCTACAATAAAAGCGGTTCAGAAGGGTATGGTCGCTGTGGCCAATGCAAATGACGGAACGGCGGTTAATGTTTTGGGGGATTTTCCGTTCCAGGTCGCGGCGAAAACCGGTACGGCAGAAACGGGACAGGAAGCCACTTCCTCGTCCAACGCGTTGTTTTTATGTTACGCGCCTGCTGATGATCCGCAGATAGCGGTGGCCGTTGTAGTGGAAAAAGGGGTGTGGGGATCGTGGACGGCGCCTATCGCCCGAGATGTATTGATGACCTACTTTAACATACAGGAACAGAAAAAATAGGATAAATGTGATGAATGGCGGAAAGAGGGAAAAATGGAAAACGAGAAAACAATAGCGTTTAAAGGGACAGCCGAAGGTTTGGTGATTTTAATTCCGGAGGATATGGATAATAATCAGATCCAGGAACAGATAGCCGATAAGGTGAAGGCCGCAGAGAAATTTTTTCGCGGAGCAAGGCTTAAGGTTATTTACAGGGGAAAAGGTCTTACACACGAAGAAGAAGAGAAACTGGCGGACATTATGATTGAAAACAGCGGAGTTGTAATTGAGAGTATCCGTCATGAAGCCAGTCCGCCCCCTGTTGTGAAAGAAAAACCCGCGATGCCCTCCGGCATACCCATAAGAAAAATATTTTTCAGAGAACTGGAGGAAGGGCCGTGTAAATTTATCCGGGGAACCATCCGAAGCGGAATCCGGATTTTATATGAGGGAAATATTGTCGTTCTTGGGGATGCCAATCCCGGAAGTGAAATTGTTGCGTCAGGAAATGTGATTGTAATGGGAACTATGCGCGGCATGGTTCACGCAGGAGCCGACGGCAACAGGGACGCTGCGGTGGCGGCAATAAGATTAAGCCCTACACAGCTCCGCATTGCGGATTTGATTACAAGATGCCCTGACAGTGCTGAAGATACAGGGTTAAAGCCCGAGGTGGCATTTATTAAAGATGATATTATTTACGTAGAACCCCTTGGCGGATTACGTTGATATTCATTTATGCTTCGGTTGACAATTATATTAAAAACCGATATAGTTTTAATAGTTATTACAGGGAAAAATCCTTTATTTAAAACAATGGAGGAATGAAATATGGGTGAGGTTATCGTTATCACATCCGGTAAGGGCGGTGTAGGCAAAACAACAACAACCGCGAACCTTGGTGCCGGACTGTCTTTGCTGGGTAAAAAAGTAGTATTAATAGATACCGATATCGGGCTTCGTAATCTGGATGTTGTAATGGGTCTTGAAAACCGGATTGTTTATGATTTGGTCGATGTTGTAGAAGGTACGTGCCGTATCAAACAGGCTCTTATAAAGGATAAACGTTTTGAGGGTTTATATTTGTTACCGGCTGCACAGACCAGGGATAAAAATTCCGTATCCCCGGAACAGATGATGAAACTGTGTGATGAGCTCAGGGAAGAATATGATTATATTATTATAGATTGTCCGGCAGGTATTGAACAGGGGTTCAAAAATGCCATTGCAGGGGCCGATAAGGGTATTGTTATTACCACCCCGGAGGTTTCAGCCGTCAGAGACGCAGATAGAATTATCGGTCTTTTAGAAGCTAATGAATTAAAGAATCCCCGGCTGATAGTAAATCGTGTCCGTCCTGATATGGTCAGAAAGGGAGATATGATGTCTATTGACGACATTATTGATATTCTGGCAATACAATTAGTTGGTGTGGTTCCGGATGACGAGATAATAATTATATCAACAAACAGGGGAGAACCTGCGGTAGCGGAGGGAAAATCCCTTGCGGGACAAGCTTATCGTAATATAACACGAAGAATAATGGGAGAAGAAGTACCTTTGATTGATCTGGACAACCAGGATAAATTTTTCAACAAGGTCAAAAAACTGTTTGGGTTCAGATCGGCTTAGGGAGGGGTTAGAATGCTGGAATTGTTTAGTAGGATGGTCAGAAAGCGTTCATCGAAAGATGTGGCGAAAGAACGGTTAAAATTGGTATTAATTCATGATAGGGCGAATGTATCTCCGCAGTTCCTTGAAATGGTAAAAGGTGAAATTATTAAGGTGATTCAGAATTATATGGAGATTGATGAAGAAGCACTGGATATTCAGCTTACAAAGACAGTCAGTGAGGAAGGTGGAGGTGTTGTTCCTGCACTAATTGCCAACATACCCATAAAAAGTGTTAAGAATTCAGGCAGGTAAGAGGCTGAATCGTAAAATTATTTTTACAGGCATTTAATTATTAGTTATTCCTGGAGGCAATAAATGAACATTGCATTTATAGCGCATGACAATAAAAAAGAATTAATGGAAGCTTTTTGTATCGCTTATAAATATATACTTAAGGAGCATACGCTGTTCGCGACCTCAGGCACCGGAGCTATGATTTCCGAAGCAACCGGGCTTAATGTAATCAGTCTTGAGTATGGACATCTGGGTGAAGAACAGATTGCCGCCAGAGTGGCCTATAATGAAATGGATCTGGTAATTTACTTTACCGATCCTTCACAAACCGAGCACAGGCTTGCAGGTTTTAATACTATCCGGGCATATTGTGATACACACAATATTCCTCTTGCTACAAATTTAGCAACAGCGGAAATTCTTATAAACGGATTATACCGGGGAGACTTCGCATGGCGTGAACTGGTTAATCCATCCAACTTATAGAGTGTGTCGGAAACCAGCCGGTAACTAATCATTTTTGCAGGTTTGCGGGTTAAAATCCTTTATAGTGCCGTCTGCTTCGTTAACGGAATAATTATCATCCATTTCTGCATTATAGTCTTCCCTGAGTTCGTTATCACATTCGATTAAAACGGAAATATTACTTTGCAGCCGCTTATACGAGCGGCTTAGTTCGTCAAGTTTTTTTTCGTATTCCTTCTGTGAAAGCCATAGTTTTGTAAGTTCCCGTTCCATGTTTCCGGTAAGATTTTGAAGCAGAAGAACTTTATTCTGAAGTTCCTTTGATACAGGGTCTTCACGCGGAGTATTCCTGTTATCATTATTCTCCGGATCACCCCGTTGAACGCCCGAAGAATGGCTGCCCGCTTCGTTTATTCCGCCGGGAAGTTTTATATCTGAAAGGTTTGTATTACGGCTGTATAAATCCTTGCTTGCAGGGGCTTGTTCATTGATGAAAGCAAGTTTATATCCCCCTGAAAAGCTACCGGGAAGCCCCTGGGAGCATATTTTGCAACGCTCATTTTTATAATACGAAAGATAAATAAAACAGTTCAGAGCTCCTCCGTTTCCGAAAAAATACCGTGATTCGTCAGTCCAGTTTCTGCCCTGATCTCTGGAACTCCTGAAATAAATAGTCTGATTGCATACCCGAAAAAAATATAAGGTTTCGTTATTGCGGACTAGACCTGTGTAACCGGGAGGAACAGTACTATTATACATGGGCTCGATCTGTTTATCGGAAAAGTTTTTATAAAGCGCTTGATAAGCATTTCCGTCATGTACCTGAAAAATCAGATTAATTTGGTTATTCTCAGTACAAACGGCGGACAGAAACAGAATATTATCAGGAGTGGCATATAGCTTCTCCGGAGAGGTGAAAATACCTTGATCCTCGTTAAAAATCCTGTGTAAAAGACGGGTTTCACCAGAACCTGAATTTGTATAAATAAGGTGGCATGTATCCGAAGGATCAATAAATGAAAGAAAATGTGAATCGGGGCCGTCAACATAATCTATCGCTATAGGTTTTGAAAGAGAACCCTTTTTTATTGTCTGCATGGAAACAAGATACCTGTCTTTATACCGGATCATATAAAAAAAGATAATCAAATCTTTTAAGATTAATAATGAAACATGCTTAGGCCAGGGGGTTATATCCCGGCTGCTTAACACAAGCTGTATTTCAATTTGGCCATGCCGCCCGTGTCCGTATAATATTTGACCGTCTTTTGTCTGGAAAACAAAATGAAAGATATCGTCCCGATCAAGAATGACTGAAAAATCATTTACCGCAAGTTCTGACAGAAGATAGCCCCGTGACCATACCCTGCTTTCCCCGAGCATTCTCAGAAACAAACCATGCCCCGATTCATAAAAAACATGATATGATACCCCAAGACTGTTTTTTATAATAATCTGTTTTTGATCAGGATTATACATTTTACCTCCGTTTTGGATTGCTATAAATATACCCCAGTTACAATATTATGAGTAAGCCCTTAAAAATATGTTTAAGGAAAATAAACCTAAAAAAAGTTAACGAAACAAAGCTTTGTCATTCACCAAAAAAACCTGCATACATATTATAAAATTGAGACACTTTTAACTTTGGGGGAATGTAGTATATGAGCAAGGAACAGGTTGTGGCGGGTCTTATCGATGGCCAGGACATCTGCAAGTTAAGAGAAGCTGTTTGTGTGCAGGTAGAAAAGGTATACGATCATTGCAGGGAAAAGGATTGTATTGAAGATGCGGTTGTAGATTTTGTTGAGGATGTACAGTGTTTAATAGACAAAGCCGTAAAGGTTAGAGTGAAAAGGGCTGAAGTGGTAAAGGTTTTGGCGGACCTGGATGATGTTCCGTTTAAGAGGGGATTCTTTACTGTAAATGTACGTTACAAGATTAAGGTACTTGTTGAATTCTGCTATCGTGACCAATTTGGTAATATTGTGAACTCAGATCCGAAGGTTGGATTCATATGGTTTGGAAAGACCGTATTCCTGTTTGGTTCGGAAGGCCAGGTTAAAATATTCAAAACCGTAGATCCTGGTTTCTGTACCGCCAAGGATGGAGATGGCTGTGGCGCCATGATAGAACAGGATAATATGCCGAATGTAAAAGTGGAAGTAGCGGAACCGCTGGTATTGAATGCCCGGGTTAAACGGGTTCATTGCAATGTGGTTCGCCCGTTGGGTTTACGTGATGATGATGACGATAATGAAATGGAAGTCGATGATAACATAGCAGCAGTAGGAGGGAGAAGATTCTTCCCGCCCAGACGTGTTGTTGTTACTATCGGGCTGTTCTCCATTATCAAATTGATCCGTTGGGTACAGTTGTTAATTCCTGCATTCAATTTCTGTTATCCGACCCGTGAGTGCGTTGCATCTACGGATGAAAATCCATGCGAACTGTTTGAAACCATTGATTTCCCGTTTGATCAGTTTTTTCCGCCGCAGATTTTTGACTTCCCGGTTGGACCAATCGAAGAAGATGAAAAAGAAAAGGACGGTAAACACCCTAAAAAGTAGAGCTTCATAAACAATCGATAAGAAAAAAGGGAGGCATTGCCTCCCTTTTCCCTTTCTGTATCAACGCTTCCATGTTTACCCTGCGAGGTTTATTTCAATAGAACTGTCTTAATCCTGGAGACTTCGTTATAACAATTCATCAGCATTATCATAAATTTTGATGATTGCATCCGCAATCTGATCCATATCTTCTTTTTCTCCCAACAGCATATTCTGTGTAAACCATACACCTTCATTACCGCAAAGCTTTTCCGAGATATCGAGATTCAGTTCACCATAATTAATATTGGACCCTGTTGCTCTCCTGAATTCCTGACTATTAAGTAATGTCTGCTTGTACAGGCATATGTAACCTGGTGAGCAGGGAATGCCCTCGGCATTTAACCCCTTCAAAAATTCTTCTTTTTTTAGATTCTTACATTTTTCGCTCTTGAACTTAAATAAAAACAGGTGGTATGAATTCCTGGTTATTCTTTCATCCTGCTTTAAAATTTCAATACAGGGTATCTCCTTTAACCGTGTGTTAAGATATTCCGCATTTTCCATCCTTTTTTCAATCTGCGCGTCAAGCCTTTTTAGCTGTACATTAAGGATAGCAGCCTGCCATTCGGTCATTCTCGCATTAGTCCCCACATAGGGATGATTGTACCATATTTTACCGTGAATATCTCTGCCGCAGTGGTGTATAGACCAACACCTTTCATACAGCCATTCTTCATTGGTCGTAATAAAGCCTCCTTCCCCGGCTGTAAGATTTTTACTTGCTTGAAAGCTGAAAGAGCCGGCGTTTCCGATAGCGCCCACTCTTTTGCCTTTCCATTCTGATCCGTTCGCATGAGCGGCGTCTTCTATAACGAACAAATTGTGTTTTTCTGCAATCTCCAGAATTTTGCCCATGTTGCATGGTCTGCCGCCTATATGAACAGGTATGATTGCTTTTGTCTTCGAGGTGATTGCTCCTTCAATTTTATCAGGGTCCATGTTGAAGGTGTCCTCTTCAATATCTGTGAAAATTGGCGTTGCACACTGAAGTATCACTGCTGATGCAGTTGCGTTGAATGTATAAGGCGGAATAATAACTTCATCACCATATCCTACTCCCAGTGCGCGGAGTATAATTTCCAGTGTAACTGTCCCATTTGTCACAGCCACACCATATTTAGCATGCTGATATGCGGAGTAAGCCTTTGTAAATTTATCAGCTTCATTTCCTAATGTTCCCCAAACACCGCTTTTCAGAACCTTATCCAATGCTTCGGATTCATTTTCACTATATTGAGGCCATGTTGTGAATTTCTCAGTTCTAAGCGGATTCCCGCCTTTAATTGCCAGTTTGCTCATATTCATATCCTCCTTCTTGTATTTTTATTATACAAATAAAACCTTTGATTTTCATGAATAATTCTGCTTCATTATAGCACGATTTTGCGCTATAATATAACGAGGAACCAAGATGGGCCATACCGCTTTGCGTATTTTCGACACTATGGTTGAAAATCGGTTTGTCTCCCGTCTGTGGAGGAAGAAGCATCAGGAGTATTAGATAAACAGGATGGTGAGGGTTATGAAAGATACTGCTCTTTATGAAAAAGCAGGTATAGAGAACGACAGGTTTCCAATACAGTTAATAAAGCAATGCAGCAACGGTTCTTGTCAGGTTTTTAGCAATCATTGGCATGAACAGCTTGAAATACTTTATTTTATAAATGGAACAGGTATTATCGAATGCGGCTCGGCATCGTACGAAGTAAATGCCGAAGACTTGATAATTGTCAATAGCAATGAGCTTCATTCCGGTTATAATCCCGGCAACTATTTAGCATATTATTGTTTCAACATAGATCCATCGTTGATACATAGCAGCTTTTTTGATGCATGCGATATAAAATATATAAGGCCTATTGAACGCAATATGATTCAATTCAGTAATAAGTCCTCCAAAGATGCCGAACTGATTGATTGCATCAGAAATATTATTATGGAGTATGAGAAAAAGGAAACAGCTTATGAAATGGTTATTAAATCTTATACATATAAGATGCTGGCTATTCTGATACGTAAATATGTTTCAAGAATACTTACCCCGGAGGAATACAACAAAAGCGCAAATGACCTGGAAAGGCTGGCTAAAGTCTTTAATTATATTGAAGAAAATTCCGCCGATAAAATATCAGTAGGAGATCTGTGTTCCATGACTGGCCTAAGCAGCTATTATTTCTGCCGCCTGTTTAAGAAAGTAACAGGTAAGACTACCATTGAATATATAAATTTGTTTCGTATCAACAAGGCGGAATCTCTTCTTAAAAATACCCGGATGAATATAACCGAGATAGCTATGGAAATCGGGTTTAACGATGTTAATTATTTCAGCAGAATGTTTAAGAAATATAAAAAAATTGCACCAACAATGACAAGAAAAATGATTGATGACATTCAGTAATATAATACATATAAAACTCATTGTTATGTTACCCATGATTAGCAAAAGCGTTGAATAAAAGGTCTTCGGCATTTTCGCACACGGGTCCGGGATACCCATAATACCTGTATGCTAATCCCGATTCATAGCCTGCCGCCGCATATAATTCCTTTGAGGGCAGATAGCCAAAATCACCGTTTGCATATCCGATTATCATTGTATTGTACTTTCCGAAATGTTCTTTTAATCTTAAGCCAATACTGTGAAACACTTCAAATGGGATGGTCAGTATCACCAGAGGACCAATCCTGATGAATTTCAGTTCAGCTTTGACACTGTTGGGCAGAGTGTTATCCCAGATCTTTCCGAGCATTCTGTCAGACCAGTTGATATACGCCCGGTAAGGCTTGGCTTGAGGACCATCACCATTTTTTAAGATTTCATCTGCCAAACCTTTGATAAAAGAAGCTTTTAACTCATTAAGGTTTTTTTCATTCAGGTTATGCTTAAGGGGAATTGTCAGTTTGATTGTATCCATGCTGATATCTCCGTCTCCGAAGCTTGCATTGGTTATCGTATCCGATTTTATAGCTGTAATGGATTCCGATAATTTTCTGCCGACTTTCTCAGCCATTACAAAATCCCCGCGGTATATCGGATTAATGTCGCCGCCGCAGCCATTAGCAAAAATAATATCGGCCATTTCACCGTAATTTTCCTTAAGGCCCGCCTCAAGATAATGAGGGAAGTCCTTACTATAAAGAAGATTAGTCTGATCCAATACAACTGCGTGGCACGCAAAGTTTACGATAACAGTAACAATGTCGCCGGTATCTGCATCATGTATCACCAAAGTTCCCACCTGCGTATCGCTCTGTCCTTTATTACCGGATACACGATTTACGCCTGTCTCACATATCCCGTTTCTATAACTGAATACAGAAAGCTTCAGCCTGTTCACCGCATCCAGCACACAGTCGGAAATACGGTTTTTCAGATCATCCATCCACAGCTTGTTTTCCTCGCCGCAATCCTGCAAATGAATAGATGCGGGACCTGAATGGGTATGGACGCAGAAGATTACGATCTTGTCCGCCGGTATCTGTGTTTTCCTTTCGATCAAACCGGCGACCGATTGAAAAAATTCACTGTCAAGCGCTAAAAGATCACAGGCAATCATTGCAAATCGTTCAATACCTTTATCAAAAACGACACATCTTATTTTCAATTCGTCATGAAATCCGACAGAACCGGATTCTCTGGCAATATAACCTGTCATATCAAGTCCGACGGGGGGGTTCATATTTACAACAGCGCTTCCGGTCATTATATTTTTCATTTTGCCGTCCACCTTTCGATCCTATTTCCTATTCTTTTATATGGTGATTCAAGTTTTTCCTTAGCATATTATATACCGCCGCCTGCTTTTTGGCAAGAATAGCATATGTTATCATTCGAATATTTTACGGAGGATCTGCTGTCACAACTGCGGAAAAGCTGCATACTGGGGGGATTGACTTTTGTAATGCCATGATATACAATGTAACAAACCAGTTACCTTTCGGTTACCTTGAAAGTTCTGAGAGGTGTTAAGTATAAATAATTTTATCAAACGCCCGTGGTCATGCACATACGTTATGTAGGCGTTTTAGCGCCCGCGTTTTGGCCCACAATTCGCGCAAGCGCTCATTGAATACACTGGAAAACAACGGAGCAAAAAGATGGACTTCTGCCCTGTCGGTAATGATTATGGACTACGGTTATTTAGATAAGGAAGAGTATAAAAATATAAATACATATCGGATAACGGATAACAACAACGGGCTGCCCTTTTTTATTATACGTTTGGATAAATGCAGTCAAGTGCTGCACAGGCATGAATTTGTCCAGATCATATATATGAGTAAGGGAAAGCTTAAACATATATTGAATAATAACGTTTTTGAGGTGTATAAAGGGGATATTTTTGTAATCCCCCCCTATGTGCCGCATTATTTCATTAATGACTCTGAAGATAAATTTGAACTGGTTGAATTTGAATTTATTCCTGAATTTATTAATGAAAAATTCTCAAAGGACTACAGAGACAACAGTTTTATGGATTTTGCCTATCTGGAACCTTTCCTGGTAGCTGAGAATGAAGTGAAGCCCAGGTTAAATCTGACAGGAAGCATTCAGCATGAAGTTGAAAATATACTCAGTGAAATAATAAGAGAATATGAAGCAAAAGACAGTGATTTTCAATTGCTTGTAAAAGCATTGCTGCAGAAGCTCCTGGTGATTGTGGGAAGAGAGTTCAGGCGGAATGTGGAAGGAAGTGAATCCCAGAATTTATTTGACCGGCACAGGGATGCTTTATTTAACGCTATTGAATATATTAACAATAATTTTTTCTATGAGATTACACTGAAGGATGCTGCCAGAGAAGCAATGTTATCCCAATCCTATTTCAGCTATTTATTCAAATTGATGACGCAGAAAACCTTTACTGAATATGTAAATGACATGAGGATTTCCAGAGCTATTGAGATGCTAAAAACAAAACGTGATATGAAAATAGTCGATATTTGTTTTGAAACAGGTTTCAACAATGTTAACCACTTCAACAGGGTTTTCCGTCAATCCACAGGGGTAACGCCAATGGCCTTCAGAAAATCAAAAATTTAATCTGAATGTATCGATTTCTGCCCAAGATTTGCATGGTTTTCTCAAATAGGATACAATAATGTTGTATAACGAGGCGAAAGATGAGCTTCCATAAAGGATTGATATTATGTTTTTAAAAGGGAATAAGCATAGTAGCTGGAACTTTTATAACAACATCAGCCGTCTTTTTGTTATCTGCAGATCCAGCATCAAGGAAAGAAATTTCATGAGAAATCTGTTTATTTCCTATATACTTATCATTATAATAAGCATATCCGCCATGGGTATCCTGTCATATAATCTGGAACGACAGCGTATAACGGATTTGACAATAAAGTCCAACAATGAATTGCTGAATCAATATAAAAATACGATAGACGATCTGATCCTGGGAAACATTGACAAGCTTTCGCTCTATATTCTTCAAAGTGTTGTCAGCGATCCAAGTATATCTTATTATTTTATAAATCCGTATGAAAATAATTACACAGGTCTGCCTAATGTAATGGATTATCTGAACAGGCAAAAATCCACAAATCCTATTATAAGTTCGATAGAAATATATTATAGTATAAATGACCTTCTGGTCTCGACGGAAGGCATAACATTCTCAAACGGTGAGGCTGTCGCGAAAGAATATATAAAAGAGATCATCAAATCCAACAGCAGCAGTGATTGGAGAGTGAGCAGGGAGCCTGACAGGCGGTATCCTGATAACGGCGATAAAGGCTATGTTTATTTTGTACGAAAGATTGCTTTCCTTACTTCTTTATCCGGATCCGCCGGCGGAATTTCCATATCCATTGATGAGGATATCTTTCGCAATACGATTATCGGTTCCGCTCCCGTTGACTTTGGTGACATATTTATTATCGATGAAAATGGACAGATTATTTCACACAATGAAAATGATTACCTGTTTACAAATGTATCGGAAAAAATGTCGTTTGGCAGAGAATTGATGAACCAAACAAATAGAAACGGCTATTTTTTAGCAGATCAGGATGGCGTAAAGTCTCTGGTATCCTTTACAGCCTCAGAAGTAAGCGACTGGAGATATATAACCGTAAAACCCATAGCCAAGTTCAATGAGGGAATCAAGATCCTTGGCGAATTGATACAGATTATTGGTTTGAGCGCATTTTTGTTCGGCCTGTTTGCATCGATCGTTTCCACTAAACATTTTTACAACCTGCTGAGAAAATTGGGTGACTTATGCAGGAATATCGTTAATGTTAATTCACTGAACAAGCCCAAAGACGAATATGACCTGATAGGCTCCACTCTGGGTGCTGTCTCTGTCAGACTGAGGGAGAATGAAGAACAGCTTGAAAAAAGCATGCCCATCATAAAACACCATTTCATAAATAATCTGCTTTATACGGGGTGTGAAAATAGGGATGAAATCGATGAAAGAATGAAATTTCTTAATATATGTTTTCCTTATGACAGCTATATGGTGATAACTATAAAATTTATAACAACGCCCAAGCAAATTGATTACGAAACATATGAATATATTAAGCTTCAAGTTGTTAACAAAGTAGAGAATACTTTTTACGATAAAAATAAGAATTGTGTCTGTACCGAAATAAATAAGAAAATTACCGCAATCATTAACTTCAACAGCAAAGCAAATGACATTCCTGACTGTATCAGAAATTTTTCACGCTATTTGAGAGAGAGGATGCATCTTACATTTTATATTGGAGTCAGCAGTTCCTGCAACAATATTACCGATGTGCACAAGATGTTTATTGAATCTGAAGCCTGCGTGAATTACAGTTACCTGCATCCTGATATGAATATTTTTGCAATGGATGAAATGCGTAATTGGGATATCAGGACGCCTGAGTCCGGGAAAATACTGCTCAATAATTTGTGCAATTCACTCAAAGAACAGGACAAAAAGTTAACGCTGTATTATATTAACAGCCTGTTTACCGACATATCAAAGGAGCATTATTCCTATAACTATTCCATGAAGCTTCTGACTAAATTTTCTATATATGTGGAGTCTATGATCGATACGTTAAGGATCAACAAAAATGAAATTATTGACGGTGACTTTATTACATGCTTCAACAAAGCCAAGAATATTGACGAGCTCAAAAAATGGTTTACATATATGATCAATCAGATATTTGAGATCCTGGAAAGCAGGAAATCGGAGAAAGTAAGCTCTCTTGTGGCTGAAGTAAAGGAATATATAGCCCAAAATATCATGAACTATGATTTATCGCTCAATTCCATTGCCGAGGCCAAATGCATCACGAGTACATATTTAAGCCGTATCTTTAAAGATGAGACGGGTGTGAATTTTGTTGACTATCTGATTGATGCCAGGCTTTCTGCTGCGGAGAAGCTGGTTGTGGACAGCAATCTCAAGATCGAAGAAATAGCTTCCATGATCGGCTATTCCAGCTCTCAATATTTTATTAAAAAGTTCAAAGTTCAGTATGGCTGCACACCCAAGGAATATAGAATGATGTTTTTGCGGAAGAAAAATCTATAAATGATGGCAAAAGTATAAACTCTTTATCATAAGTATAAAAAATTCGTTAGTCCAAAGTAAAAGTTATTTATCATAAAGGAAATAAAATAACATTGCTGAATGAATTTCTGAATGCTAATATCATCGTGTGAGCTCACAAAGACGATTCAAATTTAATATCATTATAGGGAGGAATCAGGATGTACAATTTTAAAAGGTGTATCTCTTTAGTTCTGGTATTTATTCTGTCATTATCAATTTTACTTGTCGGCTGCGGTATTGTCCCCGCAGAAGGCAGTAAAGAAAGCGCTGATGCCGAATCAAAAACAACCGAAATGACACCGACGGCACCGACCGAACCACCTACGAAACTTAAAATGTTCTTTGGAGATGCGGGTATCCAATTCCCATCGGACGTAAACAAGAGCGACAACCCCTTCCTCAACATTATTGAAAAAGCTGCCAATGTCGATCTGGAAATGATCCAGCCCCCGTATGCCGATTTTCAGACCCAGTTCAACCTTATGATGGCGTCGGGCGAGCTTCCTGACATTGTCCATTGCTGGTTTAAAGCCGATGTTGACAAGTATGGTTCGGAAGGCGCATTCATCAATTGGAATGATTATTTGCCGAAATCTCAGCAGCTTTCACAATTCTATACCAAGGACATGCTTGATCAGATGAAAACAAGCAATGGTGCGGTATATGCTTTGAATGTCCTGAGCGCCATGGATCCGAACGGTACATACGCAAGAATCGACCTGCTTGAAGAAGTGAATGACGGAGTTGTGCCGAAAACTCCGGATGACTGGTATCAGGCTATGAAGAAACTAAAGGAAAAATATCCGGATTCCATACCGATGTCAACGCAGGGCGGAATCATGATGGCCGATTACTTTTTCAAAGGGTTTGGAGTTGGCATAGATGGGAATGGAATACAATTACAGGTTCTGGCTGATGCCCCGGACAAATATATTTGGGGTTTCCAGGCTCCCAAGGCCCGGGAAGCGATAGAATTCCACAGAAAACTGTATGCGGAAGACCTTTTGGATAAGACTTTTATCACAAACAAAGGTACTGAATACGATAATGCCGTTGAAACGAAAAATACCATGATTTTCTGGGGAGGCATCGCTGCGGCCATTACAAAGCAGGATAGGTTCGCCAGCATAGGTAACAATACTGCGGTCATCGGACATGTAAACAGTCCGATTGCACCCGGAGTCAATCCTGAAGACTGTTATCAGCCTATGAATCCCGTAGGCTGGCACTGCGTGGCGATCTCCGTCAAATCCAAGAATATCGATGCGGCTGTCAAAGTGATAGAAGCCTTTACGCTGACTGAAGTAAAGGAAGGCATTGCATGGGGCAGGGAAGGCATTGAGTATGTGGTGAACGCGGACGGACGGAAGATTCTGGATACCGAAGCAAGTGCGCTTGCCAACTACAGGGTGGCCTACTGCTTCTTCAATTCCTACTGGTATTCGGATAACCTTGACGTCAGAGCGGCGCAGACATATCCAAAACTCGCCGGCGCTCAGGCCACAGCATTCAGAAAGGCTTATGCGGAAGGCGTTGCCATAAGGAATAAGGAATCCGAATCGGTACCGGCCTTTACGGCAAAGAACTTTGTACCCACCAATGCGGAGCTGGCTCCCAAGCTTGCCGAAGCAAGGGCCGCTTCACTGAATATTATCTTTAAGGCCATCATTGGTGAAATATCCATGGAGGAGTATGACAAACAGGTTAGTGATTTCATTGAAAAATATAAATTTATAACTGATGATTATACAAAAGCACTTCAAAAAGTAATTGCCGAGAGAAAGTAATAAACGGATGAACCGGGTATGGCTTCGCATTACGGGGCCATACCCGCAGTTTCAGATTATTTCCTTCTGCAATTATAAGTGGAGGTAGTATACCTATGACCGATTTAGCGCTGAATAAAAGTAAAAAAATATATAATATGAAACTCAGATTTTTACCGGGGAGAGATATACCCGTTTATTTCCTTCTGTTGCCGGCAGTATTGGTTTTATTTGTTTTTTCATATCTGCCCATATGGGGTATTGTTATAGCATTTCAGAATTACAGCCCGTATAAGGGCCTTCTGGACAGCCAATGGGTGGGTTTTCAGCATTTCAGGGAGTTTCTATTGGATCCGAGTTTCTGGAAGGTTATGAAAAATACGATCGTTATCAATATGTATTCATTGATTTTTGGGTTTCCGGCGCCGATTATATTTGCACTGTTACTAAATGAGATAAGCCGTGTAAAATTTAAAAAATTTGTACAGACAATAAGTTATTTGCCATATTTCATATCCTGGGTCGTAGCCGCCGGTATTGTCGTTTCGGTTTTATCACCGACCACCGGTATCTTAAATATTGCTGCCAAAAATATATTTGGCATAGAGCCGACTTATTATATGACAAAAATAGAGTACTTCAGGAGTATACTTATTATTTCAGGGATATGGAAAGGTATCGGCATGTCAGCCGTTTATTATATAGCGTCTATTACATCCATTGATCCTCAGCTATATGAAGCCGCAATGATTGACGGAGCAGGCAGGTTGAAGCAGACCTGGCATATTACTTTGCCGGGGCTTGCCAATATTATAACGGTACTCCTCATTCTGCAGATAGGGAGCCTTTTCAGTATCGGATTCGAACAGATATTCCTTCTGTATAATCCGACAGTTTATGAGGTGGGGGACGTTATCAGCACATATACTTACCGGTTAGGTATTGAACAGACACAGTTCAGTGCAACCACCGCTATTGGACTGACACAGTCCCTGGTTAACTTTGCGATGGTATTTATGGCGAACAGGCTTGCACGAAAGCTGGCGGGATGGTCGCTGTGGTAAGTAACCTAACAGAAACAGGAGTGATGCGGCATGAAGATCTCAAATGGAAGAACTGCTTTTACAATATTTAACTATACTGTAATGATATTGTTTTGTATGACAATCATTCTCCCTTTCTTAAACATTATTGCGGTTTCCATGAGCGGAAGAGATGCGATTATAGGCTTTAAGGTGAGTCTTTGGCCGAAGGATGTGCAAATAGAAGCTTATAGGGAGATTATTACAAATAAGACATTCATCAGATCACTTATTAATACGGTTGGTATTACGGCAATTGTAACCGTATTGAACCTGTTGATCGATGTATCGGCGGCATATGCCTTTTCAAAGAAATTTTTCGGCAAGACCTTTTTCAATTATTTTTTTATTATAACGATGTATTTTAACGGGGGGCTTATACCATTTTACCTTTTAATGACAAATTATCTGCATCTTAAGAATAACTTTTTGGCATTGATATTGCCTTCGCTTATAAATGTGTTCTACATTATAGTCATACGATCCCAGATCGAAACGATTCCAAAGGAGCTCATTGAAGCCGGAATTATCGATGGAGCAAAGGAAGCGCAGGTGCTGTTCAGGATCATTGTGCCCTCCATCATACCCACCATAGCAGCCATAAGTATGTTTATTGCGCTCGGTACCTGGAACAGTTGGTTTAATGTTATGCTTTTTACAAATAGCAGGGAAGATATGTGGATGCTGCAATATTATCTGCGGGCAATTGTCTTCGCAAAAACGATAGGATATAATACAAGTGCGGATTCACTGCAATTGGCAGAGCTCGGATTACAGAATGTGGTCGGTGAAAGCTACCAGATGGCAGCAATTATTCTTGTGGCTTTACCGATTGTGGCAGTGTATCCTTTTGTTCAAAAGTATTTTGTAAAAGGAATACTGGTTGGGTCAGTAAAAGGTTAAGAGGATGAAGATAATAAAGATACCCGCGCATTTTGTGTATGATATTAATGATAAAATCAAGACGTAGTGCTTGATTTCATTAGGTTGGGCCATATGTTCAAAAATTCACTTTAATATTAGAACCAATACTTACATTGAAAAAAGACACTTCAAGAAAAAGACTTGTATTTTGATGATATATATGCTAAACTGAATTAGTAAAGTCAATGAAGAAATTAATTAAATACTATGAACTTACTACATCAGTATTTAGCATGGGGTTGAGAAAAGGAAAATGATAGCCAACCAGCAGCGTATAAAGGAGTCCAATACAGCATTATTATTCAGACTTATCAATCAAAAAGAAACGGTATCCAGGGCGGAACTTGCACATATGACAGGATTGAGTCCTACTACGGTTTCATCGCTTATAGAAGAATTATTAGTAGGTAATCTTATACTTGAAACCGGAGCAGGAAACTCTTCAACTAGTGGAAGAAAACCGATAATGCTTGAAATCAACCCTTTTGGAGGATATGTAGTATCTATAGAACTGCTTGTTGATGGGTTTAACTGTTTTTTATACAATCTTAAATGCGAAAAGGTAACTGGAGGAAAGTTTGAAATCCCGGATTATTCTTATGCAGCTAAAAATATAATAGATTCGATTGAAGAAATAATGAAATGCCGATCTATTTCTGAGGAGCGGCTTTTTGGTATATGTATAGGAATTCCTGCGATTTTTGACCCTGATAATTTTACTGTCATTTCTTCTACAGTGCTTCCCATAAATGAAGGCTATGATTTATATACCGCAATAAAAACCAGGTTTGAAAATTCTACTGTAATGGTAGGAAACGAGTCTGCTTTCTCAGCATATGCAGAAAAAGAACTGGGCCTTGACCCGGATGTTAAAAACTTGATATTTATTGATATAAATATTGGAATTGGTGCAGGAGTAATACTTGGCGGAAAGATTTTTACAGGGACTTTTGGGATAGCGGGGGAAATCGGGCATATGACCATTGATACAAACGGTCCGAAATGTAAATGCGGCAACAACGGTTGCCTGGAAACCCTGGCGAGTATTCCTGCTATGATTCAGAAAATTGTGTTTGGTGTAATGTCTGGGCGAAAGACAGTTATAAAAGATCTGGTGAAGAATGATCTTAATCGTATTGATATAAATATTGTAAGAAAGGCTGTTGAAGAAAATGATGATCTGGTTATGGAAGTAATTGACGATATAGCCGGCAAATTGGCTTATGGGATTAATAATATCATTAACCTTCTGAATCCGGAGATAATAGTAATAGGCGGGGAAATAACCTGCCTTGGGGATGAACTTATTTCAAGAATAAGGGAAAAAGCGGCTTTTCTGGAGTTTAAACCGAATATAAACAAGGTGAAGATAAGGTATTCAGCAATACAGGACAACATAGTAACTCTGGGTGGAGCCAGGTATATGCTCAATAGTATTTTTTATGACATAGGCAGTACTGCTGCAAGTCTTATAAGCGGAAATGCATAAGCAATGGCTGAAAGTCTGAAGAATTCAATGCGCTTTAAACTTTTACTTATACTTAACGGGATATAATAAAAAGGTTTTTTAATAATTAATAAATAAAGTCACTGAAAAAATAAATTATTATTTCAATCCATACGACAGTGTGAATTAATTATACTCTAATATGAATTTGAAAAATATATCAAATAAGGGGTGTTTGAAATGGCAGACAAAAAGGATGTTGTAATGAACGGAGCAGGGATTATGGAAATAGGTTTTCCTATGTGGCCTCAATTTGCTCCCGAGACATTGGAGGACATACTGGTACCGTTGAAAAACGGTAAGGTAAACTACTGGACAGGGCCTAAAGGTATGGAATTTGAAAAAAAGTGGGCGGAATGGATGGGAGGAGGGTATGCTATTTCCTGTACCAACGGAACAGCGGCGCTTCATATTGCATTAAGCAGTCTGGGAATAGGTCCTGGAGATGAAGTGATTGTACCTTCATACTCATTTATAGCGTCATCATTTGCTATAGTACAGGCAGGAGGAATTCCGGTTTTCTGTGATGTTACCGAAGACCATACCATTGACCCGGAGTGCATTAAAAAGCTTATTACACCAAGAACCAAAGGAATTGTTGTTGTACACCTATATGGAGTAGTATGTGATATGGGACCAATAATGCAGATAGCAAAAGAAAACAACATCAAGGTTATTGAAGATTGTGCACAGTGTTTCGGAGGAGAATACAATGGTGTCAAGACAGGCCTTATAGGGGATGCCGGGTGCTTCAGCTTTTGCCAGAGCAAGCATTTTACCACCGGCGGAGAAGGCGGTATGGTAACTGCTAAGGACGAAAGCCTTGTATGGGAGTGCCGCTCCTTCAGAGACCATGGATATGATGTTGAAAAGCGTTTAAACATGCTGGCCCTCGAAGAAAAGCTTCCATATATACATAAACGCGTAGGCTTTAATTTCAGAATGACCGAGTTGCAATCGGTTATCGGCATAAATGAACTTAAAAGGTTTGACAGCTGGAACCTTGCACGCAGAAAGAAATATGCAAAGATGTACGATGAAGCATTCAAGGATTGTGAACTGATCAAAGCGCTTCCTGTGAATACGGTGGAAAGAAAGAACTCTTACTGGTGGTATCCGGTACTTCTCAATCTTGATAAACTGGATTGTACGGCAGAGGATGTTCTTAAAGAATTACATGATATAAGCATACCTTCATATGGAATTCAATGGCCTGAAGCATACAAGGAAAAAGCGTATCTGGAGCTTAACGGCTTTGGCACAAAGAAATTCCCGTTTAAGTCGCAGGAATATACAAATTCTGAATCAGTACAATATGATAGAGTATTCTGCCCTGTTGCCAATTCCCTGCGGGCTCAAACAATAAGTCTCTTCCTCCATCCATCATGGTCTGAAGTGCATATACAAAGATGTATTGACGGGTTGCTGCAGGTTTTAAACAACCATAAGAAATAAAACAGAGAGGTGCGTCAGATGAATATATTGGCTATCGGGTGTCATCCCGATGACCTGGAGATAGGGTGTGGAGGCACCCTTTCCAGGTATGTAAGAGAAGGGCATAATGTATTTATGTGCCATGTAGCAAATGGGGACAGAGGTCATGCGGTGATAAAACCGAAGGAGCTTCGTGAGATAAGGATAGTGGAAGCCGAAAAGTCGGGTAAAATATTAGGTGTAAAGGAAGTTATAAACATAGATGTATCAGACCTTGAAGTTGACTCGAATGACCGGGAAACCGTTAAAAAGGTTATTGATGTGATACGCTGTACAAAACCTGATGTTATTATAACCCACAATCCGGATGACTATATGAACGACCACATGGAAGTAAGCAGGATTGTATTTGATGCAAGCTTTTCATCCAGTGTTCCCCACATGGAGACTGAGAAGGAATTTTTCTCGAAAATACCCGCACTATACTATATGGATACTCTGGCGGGTGTGAATTTCCTGCCGGAAGAATATGTAGACATTTCGGACGATATTGAAGTAAAGCTTGATGCTCTCTCATGCCACGAGAGTCAAATAAAATGGATGCTTAAACATGATAAGATTGATTTTCTCGAATTTGTAAGCGTCTGTTCAAGATTCAGAGGCCTGCAGTGTGGAGTAAAATATGCGGAAGGATACAGGAAATGTGCGGCCTGGCCTAGATTAAATACAAAACGGTTGTTACCTTAATTTTTAATTAGCAGGGGCAAAGCCTAATGTCAGGATTGCAAAATAGAACTGGAAATAAAGAAGCTTGAAAATTAAATTGAGATGTGAAGAGGAGATGAGGTAAGTGGATTTCTTAAGTACTGTAAAAGGATCACTGCTGGAAAACTTTTTTCCGGCAGGCTGGGATATGAAGAGGATTGATGAATGCTGTTCCAATCCGCCTGATGAAATTGGAACAAGGCAGGACTTCTGGAATGTTGATTTTCAGCCGGCAGCGTGTGGCAATATATATGACTTTGATATGATGATGGGACATGAAATTGCGCTGGAAATAAAAAAGGCAGGGTATGAAGGTAAAAAGCTTGCAATAATTTTACCTGTAGGGCCTATGGGCATGTATCGCTGGGCGGTATATTTTTTAAAGGCATGGGGTGTGAGCTGTTCACATGTATATGGCTTTAACATGGATGAGTGGAGCGATGCCGACGGGAATACCCTGGATGCATCAGATGCGGCTGCATTCCAGAATGCCATGAGGGATGCTTTTTACGGACCTCTGGGAGAACTGACGATACCTGTGGAGCAGAGAAATTTTGCCGTAAAGGATAACCTGCCTGCATATGCTGAGAAGATATCAAAGCTAAAGAGTGAAGGAGCAAGACTCATCACTGTATTCGGTATCGGCAGGGTATTCCACATAGCTTTCTGGGAGCCGCACTTTGCAGCGGAATTTAACAACGTGGAAGAATGGAAAAAGCAGACATACAGGCTCGGGGCAAAGCTTCATCCGCTTACAATAGAACAGAATGCAATAACAAGCTTTAAAAGCAGGACCACACTTGTTCCATGCTATGCGAACACGATAGGTCCTGGATTGTTTTTACAATCAGACCGTATTATAGGCGGCTGTGATGGAGCTCTGGGAAGAGGAATGCAGTGGCAGGGAGTTTCAGTATGGGTGACATTAAGGTATAAGCCTGATATATGGGTCCCAAGCAGCTTTATGCCGACACTGCCCGGTAAGCTTTTCTACCTGAAAGAGCTGGCAGGTCCGCTGGTAGCGGAATGTAATTAATAATAAGAGGAGGCTTTGATATGAGAAAAGTCAAATGGGGAGTCATAGGTGCGGGAGGAATTGCCGACAGAAGGACAATTCCCGGTATGATGGAAGCAAAAAATGCGCAGCTTGTTGCAGTAATGGAAGTAAATATGGAATTGGCCGAAAAAATCAGGTCAAAATATAATGCTGAAAGAGCTTATGACAATGTAGATGCAATTCTGGCCGATCGGGAAATTGATGCAGTGTACATAGCATCACCGGTCATTTGCCATAAGGAGCAGGCAATAAAAGCAGCTAAGGCTAAAAAACACATATTAATAGAAAAGCCTGTTGCCCTTACGACTGAGCAGGGAAAAGAAGTGGTTGAAGCTTGCAGGAAAGAAGGAGTACTTGCAGCTGCAGGTTTTATGATGAGATTCCATGCATACCACCAGAAAATGAAAGAGCTTGTGGACAGCGGAAAGCTTGGAAAGGTTGTATCCTGCAGGGGACAGCTGACATGCTGGTATCCTGAAATGCCGGGAAACTGGAGACAGAAGATGAATACCTCAGGCGGTGGAGCGCTTATGGATATGGGAGTTCACTGCATAGATCTTATTCAATATATCACAGGCAGCAAGGCAAAAAGGATTGCAGCTTTTACAGGTACAAAGACATTTAAATATGAAGTGGAAGATTCTGCTTCCTTGATATTTGAAACTGAAGACGGGGCACTCTGTTATATAGATGCCAATTTCAACATTCCTGATGTGGCAGCCAGAGGTCGGCTGGAGATATACGGCACAAGGGGAAGCATACTTGCAGAAGGTACAATAGGACAGGTTGAAGGCGGGAAAGTTGAGGCAGTACTTTCAGATGACAGCCTGGGATATGATGCACAGCAGGACAGAGTAGACGTGGTGCCGGTTGAAATCGAAGTGGAATTTGGCAACATGTATACCAAGGAGATTGAATCTTTCAGCAGAACAATTGTGGAAGGCGGAGACATTGAAGTACCTGTCGAAGATGCGCTGCAGGTTCAGAAAATAGTGGAGTCAGCATACGAAAGCTCAGCTAAAGGCAGATTCTTTTCAGTTTAAATAAGGACAGAATGTAAATTAAAGCAGTTGCATTATACAAATTTAAAACATCAATGGAGTAGATAAATATGAGAACAGCGGCAGCAAGTATTGATATTACTCCACCTGTAGGCTTGCCTCTTGCCGGTAATGTAAGAGATGACAATATATCCAGGGGAGTTCATGACAGACTTTTTTGCAATGCGATTATACTTGAATATGAAGGCGAAACGGTATGTTTTTTAAGCTATGACCTGATAGGTCTGGGTTATGATGCATGTAATTATATTAAGAAGCAAGTTGAACAGAAGTCAGGCATAAAATCGTCGAAAATAATTGTAAGTTCTACGCATACCCATTCCGGACCTGATGTACTGGGAATATTCAAAGACAGCATCGACATTGAATGCATGGAATATTTAGAAGACATAACCAGGAGGGTAGCTGCAAATGTTGCGGTTCTTATCAATGAACTTGAGGAAACAAGGATATCCATTTCCAGGAGCGAGGTTTTCGGACTTTCTTTTAATAGAAGGCTATTTATGAAAGAAGGAATAATGAGCATGAACTGGGAAGGTGTTGAACCTCAGGATGTAGTAAAGGAATCAGGTCCGATAGACCCTGAGCTTTATGTAATATCATTTAGAAACAGGACAGGAAAGCTGAAAGCGCTGATGGTAAACTTTGCCCTTCATCCTGCCGTGCTTGTCGGCAAAGACTGGCTTTATTCAAGAGATTTTCCGGATGGTCTTGATACATATGTAAAAGAAAAGCTGGGTTCTGATACGATTGTGTTTTTTGCAAATGGCACACAGGGCAATATAAACCATATTAACTACAAGGATAAGAACCAGGGGAGAGGATTTGAGGAAGCAAAGAGAATAGGTAATGCGCTGGGTCAAGAAGTAATAAAATGTCTGGATCATGAACAGCCTCTTAAAGATAAATCTTTGAAATGTATGCAGCAAACCATAACTTTGCCTCATAGACTCATACCCCGAGAGGATATTGAAAAAGCTGAAAAGCTGATAGAAAAAACAGGAGATAAGATACCTTCACTTCTTGATGGAGTGCCTGATGAGATGTATGCAAGGGAAATAATAAAGTTGAGCAAATCAAAGGAAAAGTATGCGGAAACAGTCATACATGCGGTAAGAGTTGGTGACATCGTGATTGTAACGCTGCCTGGAGAAGTATTTGTTGAGTTCGGCATAAAAATAAAGGAAAACTCAGCATTCAAAAATACTCTTGTTTTTGGAATAACAAATGATTTTATTGGTTATATACCAACACAGAAGGCTTTCAAGGAGGGCGGTTATGAAATCAAAACGGCGTTTAGCAGCAAGCTGGATAAAATGGCCGGGGATATTCTGGTTAGTGAGGTTAATCAGTTGATTGAGAAACTTATGTCATGAAGAATTTTAAAAGACACACAAAAAGTATAAGATAGTTTATATAATCATAAGACTTTAACTATTCCAATATTTACTGCCGGGTGTTATGATTATATGCATGGAATTGCATAAACAAGTGCAAAAAATCTAATGAACATCATAAGGAGAAGCAATTATGAACTACAGCTATCTTGGAGATCCGTGCAGAAATTTTTGTATTCTGGCTTCAATTCATATCATAGATCCCATGGATGGACGGGAAAAAATTGTACTTTCGAATTTTGTTTCAGGGGGGACGGGAAGGCTCGTGTTCGTCGACATTCAAAGCGGCAGCGGAGAGAGCGTTTCACTGCCGGATGACGAGGGCGCATGGGGGTTGCTTTACCTGAACAACGGAAAACTACTGGTAGGTACGTGCGGATTGAAAGGATATCTCCACTGCCTGAACTTAAAGAGCCGTACATGGGCGGAACCGCTCAGGGATGAGAATGAGACTTACATATGGAATTTAGTACCGGGTTCGGACGGGATGGTATACGGAGGTACCTATCCCGGGTGCGTGCTGTTCCGGTATAACCCGGAGAAGCATATCCTGGAAAACATGGGCAGGATGTCGCCCTATGCGAGCAACCAGTACAGCCGCAATGTATTCGGGAACGCTCCGGGGCGTATTTTTATCAATTGCGGCTATGATAAGCCGCATGCTTGCGTGTATGATCTGAGTACATGCGAGGTAAAGTCTTTCGGAAAGGAGGGGGCTTCGATCAAAGAAGCGAATAAGGATTTTGTTTGTACAATCACAGGTGACGACGCGGACTTTTATGATCCTGTAACGCTTGAAAGGATATATCAAACACTTTCATTCAGTCATCCCGAATCGCAGATATTTGATGATAAAACTCCCATATCCGAATTTATCAATAAATATCTGAATCCTGATAAGGATGCAAGAATACCAGAAGAATTCGGATATGTACTGTCTTTGGAGAATGGAGATAAGACAGGCGTAAGAGGTCAGGAATACTTTTACCTGAAAAAAGAGGACAAGAAATTAAACATTTTGCCTATTCCGGCAGAAGCCCCGACAACTCAAATATTGACCATCACTTCCGCACAGGATGGGAAAATATGGGGATCAAGTAATTTCGGGCAGACCATATTCAGCTTTAACCCTGATGACGGAACCTATTGGAATTCGGCAGCCGTATGCAACAGAGGCGGAGAAGTGTATGGGATCAGGGTTATTAACGGGATAGTATTCATGGCGGCATATGCAGGCGGCGATCATATCGTCTATGACCCATCACGGCCTTGGGACCAGATCAATAATATAAACCCGGTAACACTGACGGCTGTGGGTCCCGGTCTGATCCGGCCGCACGGAAAAAGCGTCATTGGGCCAGATGGGGCGTTCTGGACCGGCTGGATGGCGAAATACGGCGTTTATGGCGGAGGTTTGACGCGTATTGACACTAAAACGTATGAAATGAAATTATGGTATGATCCGATCCCTGAGCAGTCGATAGAAGCTCTTGCTGTCGGTGGGAAATACCTGTACTTTACTACCAGTGGAAGGGGAAATGGATTAAAAACAAAAATGGGACGCTTTTATTTGGGAGTCTGGGATCCGAAAGGCGAACTGATAAATAAAATTCAACTTCCACAGGGCGAACCGGGCTGCATAGAGGTAGCTGGTAATTATGGCGTTGTTGCCATAGATAAAGAAATAAAGGTATTTGAGTGTAATAGCATGGATTTTTGCAGTACGATTAAATTAAAGGATACCTGCACCTGCATGGTAAAAACCTCTGAAAATAAAGTTTTGGTGTTCTGCGGCGCTGAGTTGTTCATACTTGATCCTGCAAATGGAGAAAACAGGCTGGCCGGCAAGCTCCCGGGAACTGTAAAAACAGCGACGGTCAATGGAAATGGGGAAATATTCTTTCCAGTCATTTCACAATTATATAAAATGATACTTTAATAACGGTAATCATATTATTTTACCTTCCACTTATTAAAAAACAGGTGGCATGTGCCACCTGTTTTTTAATAAGATCTCTGTCTGCCGTTTTTCGTAAGTATGCCACGCTGCATGTATGTATGTTAAAGCTTTACTCCATTACATGCTAACCTCTCTGCTTCCGGAGAGCTTGAAAAATATCAATAATGAAATTATGGTCGTTGCTGTCAGAATGGATGGGTCCGGCATGGTAACAGCATTCTGTTCGATAGCTAAAGGGTGAAGCTCTGCTTCAATTCTAAATCAGGCACATCCAAGCTTATTGCCTCCGCCCATAGCTGTCTCAATTTCCTTCATTGTAAGCCGGAATGACTCGATTCCCTCTTCAAGGGGTGATATCTCCGGTTCCTTCCCTTGTTTCAGGCATTCAACGAAATATCTGAGTTCCTTGTAATATCCGCCCAGGCTGGAGATATTCCCGCCAAGTTTCCCGTTTTGGGATACAAAGTCCTTCTCTATCGTAGGTTCAAGTACCGTCCCATCTTCCCCATATACCATCAACGAAGGGTTTTTGGCCGAATTGAAGGCAACTGCTGCCTTTTCAAATCTCATCCTGTATTCCATCTCAAACGGGAAACCGGAAGGATAATCCCATCCGCCCTCAATTGAGATAACTGCATTTCCATATCTGTACAAGCTGAAAATATGCTCCTTGCCCTTATCTACGCGTGGAATCTCACTTTTAATATTGTCAGGCCTCCCAAGGATATACCGCACAAAATCTACGTCATGAATATGCAGGTCAAGCGCTGCCAGACCGCTCTTTTTTTCATCCAGCAGCCACTGCTCCCACCCCCATCCAGGTCTGGGGCTGACCCTTTTGAAGACCCCGCTAATAAGCCTGCCATATACATTACGGTCAATCAGCTTCTTCAGATACGCATATTCATCCCAGAAACGGATACATTGCCCTACCGCCACCTTTACCCCAGTCTTTCTTTTCATTTCCAGAAGCATTAATGCTTCTTCCTCATTAAAGCAGACCGGTTTTTCGATAAACACATCGAAGCCCTTCTCCATGGCCTTTAAAGCGTGCTCTGTGTGCATATAAGTCGGAAGGCATATGTCCACCATATTGATGTCGCCTTCTTCAATCAGTTCCATGCCTGTTTTAAAGACTTGTGCACCGAATTTGCAGGCCAGCTTGCCTGCTTTGTCTATATCCAGATCTGCAATTGCGGTAACCTTGAAATCTCCACTATTTAAAAGTGCTTCATAACAAGCCGCATGTGTCCCGCCCATGAATCCTGTACCTATCAAACCAGCTTTAATCATGCTTCTCCCCCTCGGTTAAGAATCCTATCCATTGATTTGGATGTATTGTAAATCAATTGCTCAGGATAATATTTATAAAACGGCGCCGGTGGTATCATTTCTGCCGTAACATAACTTTTATATCCGATATTGGTTAGTTGTTCAATTACCGCAGGATAATTTACATCCCCGGACAACAGGTCCACAAATCCGGCAACACCGCCCACCTCTCTTCTATAATCCTTGAAATGTACTTTTTTAATACGGCTGCCCAGGATCTTCACCCATTGTTCCGGATAACCTGAACAAACCACATTACCCACATCCAGATATGCACCTACAAAAGGTGAATCTATGCTGTCAATAAAAGACTTCATTTCCAATGGAGAAAGCAGAAATTTGTTCCAAACATTTTCCAGGCCAACAGAAACCTTTTTTGTTTCACAGTATTCCGCCAATTCCTTTATAACTTTAAATGCGCGATCATAAGCCACATCGTAATCCACAATTTCACAGTAAGGAATAAAATCAACACCTACTGCTCCAGGAACCACCAATACCGTATCCACTCCAAGAAGAGCAGCGGCATCCAGTTGTTTTTTTGCAACAGACATAGCCTTTTGTCGAATTTTGTCATTCCCGCTGGTAAATGAATAAGACCAATAAAGACCTGTAGCAAGGCTGCTGATTTCAATGCCTTCCTTTTCTGCAAATTTTCTGTAGCCGACAATTTCATCATCATTACTTTCAAGACTCATGGAACCTTTCTCGTTCAATGCAAGCTCTATACCTTCGAAGCCTGCATGCTTTGCAAGCTTTATACAATCAGGTATGGATATTTTGGCCGGAAAGGACCAGATACTGATGCCCTTTTTCACAATACCAACCTCCTTTTAAACCTTATATAAAAAATTAAATACCATGTATTTGTTTTTATTATAAGCTTTTTAAAAAGATAAGTATTTAACTCAAAAGTCGGTTTTTTTAACACTTTCAATCATGGAAGATTTCCTGTATTATAAAATCAGAAACCGCAATTAAGGGGACGATATCATGGAGTTTACAAAACTTGTCCTAAAGGAAGAACTGCAGGTAAAACGTATTGTTTCGCTCCATTACTTTGAATTCGCTAAAGACTTCATTTTCCAAGGGGAAAAACATGATTTCTGGGAATTCCTATATGTGGATAAAGGTGAAGCTGAAGTTTTGGCTGATGATTCCGGATATAGATTAAAACAGGGTGACATTATCTTTCATAAACCCAATGAATTCCACAGTGTATGGGCAAACAAGAAGATTGCACCTAACCTCGTCGTTATTGCATTTGAGTGTAAATCCGAAAAAATGAAATATTTTGCGCATAAAATATATAGTCTTGGTGATGCCGAAAGAAATTTACTTACAACCATTGTCGATGAGGGCATCAAAGCATACCTGCCGCCGCTGGATATGCCAAAGATAAATGCTTTAAAAAAGAGACCTGACCGCACTTTTGGTTGTGAACAAATCATTAAGATTTATCTTGAACTTCTTCTCATAAGCCTTATAAGGAAGGGTAATTATCAGGAAAACAGAAACAGGCTATCATCCAGTACCAAGCAGCGTACCGAGGATGATATTTTAAAAAGAATCAATACCTTTATGACGGACAACATATCCTCAAATCTTACATTAGATCAGATATGCTATTTTTTGAATATGGGAAAGACACATCTTAAAACCATGTTTAAGGATAAAATCGGAATGGGTGTTTTGGAATATTTCAAGATGATGAAAATTGACCAAGCTAAAGTTTATATTAGAGAAGAACAACAAAATATTACAGAAATTTCAGAAAAATTGGGGTACAGCAGTATTCACAGTTTTTCAAGGCATTTTAAGAACGTAACTGGTATGTCACCCTCCGAATATGCAAAAACTATAAAATCCAGATTGTTGTAATATTATTATTTAACACCAATATCAATTAATACATGGTAAATATAAAAAATTGCATATAAGAATATTAAATACAATTCCGGAAAACCCACGTCATGAATAATTATAAAGATACTCTAAAAGTATAAGATAGTTTATATAATCATAAATTTTTATCTATTCCAATACTTACTGCCGGATGTTAAGATTATATCAAGTATTTATAGAGCCTTCAAGGTTTTATTAGGTATTATAAAGAAAGCGGGATGAAAATATATGCTTGATATTTTTTATAATGAGTTTTATAAATATAAAGAGCTTGCTGCTTTTTTAGAGGAGGCTCAGAAAAACTATCCCGGATTTATAAAAGTGAGATCACTTGCAAAGACACCGGAAGAACGAGATGTTTTACTGGCTGAGATCACAGATAGCTCTACAGGATCATGCGAAAGTAAAAGCACCTATTATATACAGGCTAATGTTCATGCTCAGGAAGGTGCAGGAACAACCGCCGCATTGCATGTGGTCAGAACTCTTTTAACAGATGACGGCTGTAAAGAGTTGCTAAGGAGAACAGCATTTTATATAATTCCAATGTTTAATCCTGACGGTGCCGAATATGCACTAACAACACAAGGTACGATCCGGAGCCGCAATAAGTATGTTAAACGCAGAAACGGTCTTATACCAAAGGATATAAACGGAGATGGACGGATCCTGACAATGCGCTGGAAAGATTCTGCCGGTCCAATGAAGGAAGATACCGTTGATCCAAGGATTATGGTGCACCGCGAAGACGGGGATGTGCGGGGTCCGTTCTACCAGATAGCCTCAGAGGGACTGATTGAAGATTATGACGGTACAGGAATTGCAGATGGTATTAGAAGCATCGATTTTAACCGGAATTGGCCTGTTAACTGGAAACCGGGTCCCGGAGCATCGGATTATCCGCTTGAAGAGCCTGAAATGAGATCAGTAGCTGAATTTATGGTAAGCCACCCAAATATTTTTGCCGGCGTAGATTTTCACTGTGGATGTAATGGTATATTGCGCCCTTCCATGAAGCCGGATGCCGAAATGAATCAGGAAGATCTCGAATTGATTATCAATACAGGCAGGGAAGCATCCAGGATTACAGGATTTCCTCTGATACATGAATCAGACTACAAGGAATCCTGGAAGCAGCCTACGATACTTAATGGCAACTCAAATGACTGGGCTTATTCTGCTTTAGGAATTTCACATTATGTCATTGAACTGGGTAATGGCTTTAATAATTCCGGAATAGCTACAAAGGAATATTTGGAAGCGGATTGGAAGACAAGGGAAACTACATTTATGCGGAGAGTCTTGTCTTATCATGATGATAATGACAGTAAGCTTTTCGTGCCATGGGAAAAATTCGACCATCCGCAGTTAGGTGAGGTTGAAATCGGAGGTCTATTAATAAACAATGGCTATTATATGTATCCTTCCACCATGGAAAAGGTTTATAGTAGAACAACTGATTTTGTACTCCGGCATGCAGGAATGCAGCCTGAACTGATAATTACAAATGTACAGACTGTAAGAATCGGTGAAGGACTGTTTAAAATACATGCAACAGTCGGGAATACAGGCGGCTTTCCGGCTAATGTAATGAGAGGCGGGTCACTAAATGCAAAGCAGCCTGTCAGAGTAGCAATAGATCTAAATAAAGGTACTGAGCTTTTAAGCAGTCCCTCGGTTTTCGAGTTTTCCGAGCTTGGAGCACATGGAGCTGTTGCTCATGCAGAATGGTTCATTAAATCAATGGAGTACGGTAGCATAACTATAAAAGCATGTCACCCGAAAGCAGGACCTGCTATAGCTGTAGTACAATTAAAGGCTTAAGGGAAATGTTCCACTGATTGAAAGTGACGGATTTATGCGAGGAGGACAAGGGTTAAATGAATAATTTTGGGACTGACAGATATTGCGACCATGGAGTTGCGGCTAAAGCTGATGAAACGAGAGCTTCCACTCTTACAAGGTCTATGGATGGCACTTACTATTTCACGGTATTTGCGAAAGGCTTTGTTATCAACATAAACCTTAGTACCGGTAATGCTGTTCAGGTTAAATACCCGGAAAACCATATAGATTATCCTTTTACGGCATTCTGCAGCAAATCGGGCCTTTTATACAGCAGTGCAGGCAGGCTTTTCATGGAATTTGACCCTGTACGTAATGAATTTACATACTTTGAGTTTCTTGATGCAAAAGAAGATATTGCAGGCTTTGGTTTTGGCGAAGACCAAAACGGATTCATTTATTTCGGTTCATATCCTTCCTGCAGACTTTTTTGCTATAACGCAGCAACAAAGTATATAACCGATTATGGTAAAATGGATGACAGCCAGATGTATATGACCTATATTGCTGTTGACAGCACAGGGTGGATTTATATGGGTATTGGCACCGAAAAAAGGAATCTGGCAGCTTTCAACCCTCAAAGCGGAGAGAAAAAGCAACTTTGCAGTGATACTGAAAGGGCTATTGGCTCGGGGTATGTTCATATAGGCGCCGACGGCTGCGTATATGGCCACTGTGAGCTTGACAGTATAAGGGTTTTTAAGTCTGACTGCAGCTGGAAACGTTATTATAAAGGTGAAGCTGAAGCGGTTGATTATAGTGAAGTATCTCCTTCAGCTTTTTATAACAACGGTTTTAAAACTATACACAGTCCTTTTATTGACCCATCTATTATTAAGGAGTATGAGATAGCGGATAATGTGATTGTATTTGAGGAAATTAACAGTGGTAAAACAATACGTATTGATATAGATTACGAAACTGAAGGTGCAACAATTTCTCCAATAGTAGAAGCACATGGCAGGGTTTATGGAACAAGCCACCATCCACTGCATTTTTTTTCTTATGATCCTGTAATCGGCGCTATTAAGGACTTTGGAGGAAAAGTGATTGAAAGGGGCGGCGGTGGAAATATATGTGCATATGCCGTACAAGGAAATATTGTTGCCGGAGCTGTCTATGCCGGGGGACTTCTCCACCTTTTAGATACATCCGGACCACTTAATTTCAATAACAATAATAGTGGAAGCAGAAATCCGACATTAGTTACTGCTCATGAAGAGATTTATAGGCCTAGATGCGCAGTCGCCTGTCCCGATGGACAGAATATCATATATGGCGGCTTTGCAGGTTATGGTATGGTCGGAGGAGCATTATGCATTTATAATATAGTGACAGGACAGGATATACTTATTCCGAATGAAAGGCTTGTACCATATCACAGCACGCTCTGCTTAAGGGTTCTGTCAGACGGGAATCTCATTGCAGGCACCAGCATAAATGCACCTGGCGGTGCACATCCGAAGGTTAAGGAAGCCGAAATATATATTATGGATACGGCAACACATGAAATTTTATACCATGGCGTTCCAATAAAGGGAGAGACCGAAATTTCGCTGATGGAACTTGATAAGAACCAACTTGCCCATTGTATTACTTCAAAGTCTCTTTATTTTGTATTTGATACAAGGACTAAAGCAGTTATAAATATTCAGAACCTTTCACAATACGGGAGTGTTGTCCGGGACGGCATTAAAATGTCAGACTGCGGAAAAATATACGGCTTACTCAGTAACGCAATTTATAGTATTGATCCGGACACTTTTGAAGCGAATATTCTCTCAGTGCCTCCAGTAACAATCAGCAGTGGAATGTGTATATTATATGACAAAATATACTTTGGTTCCGGATCGCATTTATGGAGTTATAAGATAACTCAGAAAGCCTAATATACTGCCCTTGCAGTCATGCAATTGCATATTTAACGCTTTTTTTGGAAAGAATTTGGGCGGAAACAATGGACGAAAAATGTGTTGATCCCATAACACATGATATGGAAATATGGTATGATCCAATCCCCGGACAGGGGATCGAATCACTGGCTGCGGGCGGAAAATACCTTTATTTTACAACAAACGGCAGAGGCAACGGATTAAAAACAAAAACAGGCATTTTTTGTTTTGGGGTTTGCGATATAAAAGGGGAACTTGTCAATAAAGTGGAATTCCCAAAAGGCTCCGTACCGGGCTGATATTTCTCAATATTATCTGCTTTCTGTAGTAGTAAACTCAGGCTATGTACCGACAAAGCATTTGCGAATGAGGTGAAATGAATGGAAAAAGTAAAAACAGTGGTGCTGGGTAAAAAAGAGTTTTTAAAAACCGATTATGGACCGGTATCATTCGGATTGGTAATAAATGCAGCACTGGTTTCGTGGTCCGGAAAATATCACAAGGATTTACTGATAAGCCGATGTTGGGAAGGTATATATTTATACCCGACCGGAATCGGAGCTGACGAACTGGCCGGAGAACCTATTAAAGTATGCGACAGTATTGTACCGCCAACGATAGCATTACCCGTCGACTGGAACAAAGACGGAGTTGAAGAACTGCTGGTTGCCGACAGGCATGGCTTTCTCCACTTTATGGAGAGAAAAGGCGAGTTTCCCGATATTACTTTTGAATATAAGGAGATATTAAGAGATAAAGAAAGCGGGCTCTTATTCAATATTCCTTTTGATAACCCCAACCTGGGAACGATTGATGACTTGGGAGGATATGACGACCCGATTTTCAGCAACTACCTTAATCCTGTTGTCTACGCATCCGGAAATAGAGGCGCAGCAAATCTGATAATAGGCGATAGCGCTGGTAATATATGGTGGATGCCTGATATGTCAAAGAAAGGAAGCTCTGCCGAATATTCAGGAACTGTTTACGAGAAACCGGAGGACTGTAAAACCAGTTATGGCAAAGAGTATATCCGGAAATACGGTAACAGGTATGTAAGGCCTTCTGAAAAAATATGCGATGAGGCAGGGAAGCCATTCCTGCTGGGCGAAGGTGTCAACGTAAAAAAAACATATAAGGGCGGCAATACAAGACCGGTAGTATACCGTAACATATTAACAGGCTCTGACGACTTGATCGTACTAGCCGGTGTAAATAATAATGCGCTACATTACCTTCAGTATGTATATACGGATGAAAGCGGCAGACCGTCATTTAGAAACCTGGGCGAGGTTAAAATTACCGGATTTGAGTATAAGTATTCATCATGCACTTTTTCGTACCATTCCCATATGATTATAAATGAAAGAAATGGTTGGAATGATATTATGATTTCATCCGGGAATAGAATGGCAGTCTTAAAAAATAAAAGGCTCCACAAATTGAAACCCGAGTTTGAGTTTGGTGGGTGGATAAGCCACAGAGACGCTATAACCAGTGGATATAACTTTAAGGAAGTACTTGTCGATAGCCGTGAGAAAAAAAGATATATCATCGACAGCAACGGCGCTGGTTGGGAATTCAGACATGTAATGAAAAATGGAAACGGTATAAGAATTTCTTCTGAAAGTATTCCGCTTAAAGACCAGAATGGTGTTTTTAGAGTAGAAGGAGAGACCGATCCCGCCGGCGGTAAGGACTGGGGTTTTCATAGAGCGGTAAAATGGGATTTTGATGGAAGCGGAAAGCAGCATATGATTATTGGTACGGACAAAGGTCTGCTATATTTGCTAATCAACAATGACAAGCCTGTTGAAGGAGAGCCATTTTCATTCAGGTCTGTCGGACCGTTGAGAGACGTCTGCAATAACGTGATCAAGATACACAACAGGGTGAGTCCGGCTGCGGTTGATTTAAATAACGATGGTTTGGAGGATATTATTGTTGCCGGAGCAAGTTATCAGCTGGGAATTAAAACTGACACGTACCCTGGAGGTGGTATTTATTACATTATTAACAAGGGTGTTGACGACAGCGGCATACCGATATTGGAACCCGTTGAAAAATTGCCGGTCAGGGGAAGGGATATCGAGATCAATATTAATAATATGGTAGAAGTACAGGTAATAGATATTGACAATGACCTGAAAAACGAAGTTATAGTCGGGTCAACATCTGACTGGTATAAAGGGTGGATTTATAAGCTTTCTACAAACCCCCTGGAAATTGTATATGATGGTAAAATGTTGCAAAAATTTGACCCGCTGGGCCATATTATTGATATAGATGGAGATGGGAAACCGGAGTATGTCTTTGCAGGAGGTGAACCGGGCGTCGGCTATTATTGTAAAATAATACCGTAAAAATGTGAAGAGAGGGTGACATTTGATGAGTATTATTAAAATTCATGCATACTATTATCAACAATTTGATGCTGACTATTCACTTGATGTACCAGCCGAAGGGTTTGGCGGATGGAAAAAGGCAGATCTGGAAATCAACCTTGATAAAACTGCAGTTGTTCTAATGCATGCATGGGATTGCGGTATACGGAAGCAGTATCCGGGATGGTATAATACAATTGAGTATATTCCGAGAGCGAATGATATCTGCAGCAACATTTTCCCGCGACTGCTCCAGGCAGTGAGAAATTCGCCTTTAAAGGTTTTTCATGTTGCAGTGCGGGGGGAATACCTTGAGAGATATCCCGGCTATGATGCTGCTGTCAAACTGGCTGGAAATGAGAGCCGAACTCTTGATATGATAGAAGGTGATCCTGTAGTTAAAAAACTATGGGAGTTTCGATCAGATTATGTAGTCCCTGGAACAAATAACAAGAAGGATGTAAGTTCCGGATTCAAAAATCTTGATTTTGCAAAAGAGGCAAGGCCACTGGAACATGAGGGAATAGCGGTAAATGCGGATCAACTCTTTGCACTATGCAGGGAACAGGGGGTTAACCACTTAGTATATGCAGGATTTGCTATTAATGGATGCCTTCTTGTTTCACCAGGAGGTATAACCGATATGGTAAGAAGAGGGTTGATGTGCTCTGCTATCCGACAAGCCGTTACAGCGATTGAAAATAAGGAAACCGCGAGAAATGAGTTGGGAAAAGAACTGGGATTATGGTTTGTCTCAATAATCTCGGGTTTCGTATATGACATAGATGATTTTATTAATGGAATTTTGTCATTACATCAATAACCTTTTCCTTATGGAGTTCCCTCCATTTTCGATTTCAATTTCATTTCCCAGTTGAATAATCAACTCATTACTTTTCATAATGTATTCTCCTCGTAAAAATCATTCACTTCAGCAATTCATTTAAAGGAACTTTTTTCACCCTCAGCCTTGAAAGGCAGCATCCATCTCCTGGCTGACCTGCACAGTATGCAAGCAGGACAGCATCTTTTACAAAATGTATGGCAACATAACAATATCCGCCGCCATTATCATTCTCCTTTTCTATTTTGAAATGTTTTTCCCATGTTATTCCGTCATTCCAACTCAGCGCGCCTACCAAAGGATTACGTCCCCATGAGTATTTCCCAATGTGCCGTGGCCAGTAATTAGGTACTGGATTCCATACTGCCAGAAGGCAGCCGTTTTGAGGCATTCTTTTCATTGAAAGCGGCGAACATGGTGATGTAAAGACTGAGGGTGAAGGTGCGCTCCATGTTCTGCCCCCATCCCGTGAATACATTTCATACTGGTATGACATATCTGTCCGGCCCCATGCCCATAGCGAATGATCATTCAGTTCAATAACACCCGGCTCCTGCAGCCCGCTTTCAGATCGGCTGACGGGCATAATACAATAATTTTTTGACTCATTCCACGTAACACCATCGTCATCCGATAAAAAAAAGCAGGATATTCCCCTCCCATCAATCGTTGGGGTACCATCAATGCTGTTACTAACCATTCTGTGATATGCGGCAGGGATGATCAATCGACCCGAATTCAACCTTACGACTCTGTCATTATTAGTGACGAAATAGCCTGGGTTTGGAATACAGCAGGTCGGCTTATCCCACGTTTTCCCCTCGTCTGATGACCGGCTCAAATGAAGCCGCATATCATGCCAACCATAACGTATAAGATAGAAAAGGCCGATATCTCCGTTCATCATCCTTACAAGAGAAACACTCATCGTATTTAAAGCCATATGTTCTTGTGGAGATATTATTATTTTATCGTCAGACCAGGTTTCGCCCTCATCCGCGGAAAACCTTGCGGCAAGGCACGCGCTTGCATCGTCAGACCAGGTTCCCCCAACAAATTTACTGTAAATAAAAAGCAGCCTGTCATCTTTTAACTTAAGAAATGCTCCCTCACTATTTCGTGGATTTTCTCCTGATGGAGGAAGCTCCAAAACAATTCTCCCTTTTTCCATAGCTAATTTTCCCCTTTACATATTCTTTGATTATTATAACACCGGGTAGAAAGTATGCCTTCTTTAAAAATTGAATTCATGTTATAGCTTCCCTAAACACGCAATGGGTTGTTGACCGATATCTGGGGTACCACAATATATGGTCTTATTGAAGCAGAAAGTGAATACAGGACAGCGGTATTCAAGTTCAGAGAAATTCTCACTCTTTGCCCCTTAAGCTCGTCAAGTTTGTGATTCTTCCAGTTGGGAACAACCAAGACGCTATCGCCTGTAAAAGGAACACAATCATCAAATGAAAAACCTTCAAATGGAACGCCAATACCGTCAGTAATGGCAAATTTTGCATACCCAAACGGAGCGCTTATATTAAAAGTTAAATCAGGCTCAACCAGCTCAAATACTTTTGTATTCAAAATCCCGTCCATTCCGCAGCACTCCATACCACACACTCCATTTTTTCTTATTTCGTAAAAACTGATATTGAAGGTGTTCCCATAAAGCCGCATCAGTCTTTTATTCTCTTCAGCGCTGGAATGAAAAGCTCTTGACGCGGAAGCAACCAATATCCATTTGTCTTTCTCTTTTGTTTCAATTATACTTGAAAAATTCAATTGTGTATGCCCAAATGCCGGTGGCGCAGGTCTTTGCACAATCGGCTTTCTGGTAGTGTGCATCCAGTGGTTCCCATCATAGCTATAAACTAGCTCGGTGTCCATAAAGCCATTCATTTTGCAGGAGTTTGTATCTGATATACTTGTATGGTAATTCCATAAAAGTCCCAGAAACATGCCTTCATTCCACCCAGCCCACATGCTGTAATATTGTACCATATAATTTCCTTCTATATTTTCCGCATCAGGGTGTATGATAATTTCAGGATCCTCCCAATCTTTAAGGTTTTTAGATTGGATAAGACCTATTCTCCTGTCAATAAATCCAGGCCGCATCGTTACACAATATTTTTCTGAGACGGGGTTATAAAATATGCAGTTGTGTGTATCACTCGAGTAAGGGTATACTTCAAAACTGCTGTTTTCAGTCCAGTTGATGCCGTTTGGCGATGTTGAGACAACAACGGGGTACTCATGGCCGCTTTTCCCATGCGGTATGTTGGTACGGGTCATTCCTGCCGCTTTGTAAAGCCTTGCCGGATCCTTATCATAGGGGTCCCGGAACACAGAAGTTCCATGTAACCCCCCGTTTGCGGCATATACTACATTGGTGAATCCGCCCGGGTGATCCATGATTTCCCGGGAATCTATTTTCGCTTTTTTCCAATCTAAGCCGTTATCGCTTTCCGCAAGGGCAAGATATCTCACGATATCGTTTGCCATATCGGGAATCACTTCATACCATAACCTGTACACACCGGCTTCAGGGCACCATGCAGCAGACGGGTATAATCCTACTTCATCATAACACCCGGCATATCGTGGTGAATACCATACTCTTACAATATCTTTTTTATAATCCAGCCAGTAATCATCAAAAAAACATATTGTTGTTTTTTCCAAAGCGCCTCACATCCTTTTCATTATTTGAAATCCCTATCTTCACATCTCCACTCAAAAGATAATGGGATTTGAATATCTGAACCCTCTTCAATATCGTAAATATATCCTTTCGAGTAGTCAAAATCATCAGCCCAGCTTCTGACAAGTGTAATATCGCCGATATCCAGCGTAAATAAATTTTCAGCCTGCCTTTTTATGCTTTTAATTTCATATACTGCATTTCTTACACCATCATTTTTAATGTAAATATACTTTCCCTTCAGGGAGTGTATCTCATAAACAGGCTCTATACAGACAGTTATCTCGTTAACAATACTCAGTTCCCTCGTGAATGAAACGACAGTGCCGGTAATGCAGCCTGCATCACTGCAAACAAAGGGGCATCCGTTTAATGCCAACAAAGTGCCGTCACATGTATAAGCATAAACGGGTTTGTCTCCTATAAGTGAACATACCCCGATAAAGCCTTTAAAACGGATTAGATTATCTACAGTATATTCACTATTTGAATTTAAGGAATTGATGATATAATCCGTCCTTCCATTTTCCAAAACAATTTTGACAGCATAGGTGCTGTAGTTATCGATAATTTCATATCCTACTTTTACCTCTGCCCGGGAAACAGATTGTATAATCCTGTTCTCCTTATATGGTTCCAAAATCGAAGCAAACTGACTTTCAAGACTATTTCCCTTTCTTTTCGCAAGCATGTATTTAAACTTTTCCGGATTACCCGGTTTATTTTGAGGGGGATTTCCATCAGCAACAGCTATCTCATCAGCAGGCGTCAGCATTGTCAGACGCAGGTGTATATTTTGAGGCTCCGGCAATACATGCCAGGTATCCCTGATTGCCCAATCCATGCTGAAAGCTCCTTCCGGATGTGAATCACGCGCTACGTTGTACAAATAATCAAATCCGCTGCCTGATGATTCGTCATAAGATGGCGATGCAAATGCTATATCTTTTCCGGCATACGTACCTTCAACCTGATCGGTTAAATTCAACCCATCTGCTGTAACTTCACCTTCTGCTCCATGAAAGCTGAAAACATGTTCTTTTCCGCCCGCTATGCGGAAGAAGTCAGCTGTGTATGACCTTTCCCCGTCGACCTGTACAAGTACCGCTGTCCTTCTGTAGAGGTTCAGGTGCGGATAAACTTCCGGAGCTTCCACATCGATCAGTTTAACGTCCGATGTCCCGTCGTAATGATGCGGAATGCCTACTATATGGGTACTTTGAGGCATTTGATCAACCGTTACGGTATTATGGGAAATGGTATTGGCTGTCCACCTGTGTTTCTCCATATTATTATCGGCAAAACAAGGGTATCCATGATCAGGCATGAGGTCAAGGCCAAAAGCATGTATGCCAATGTTGAGAGTATCCTTGTGTCCATGGCGGTTATTCCGTCCGTAATACATCCATAACGCCATCTTTGTATCCTTTTCTCCTGACCGTAGAGCTGTGTACCCATATCCTGTCATATTTGTGCTGCCCAGCTTGAAGGGGCCATTTTTATCAATTACTTTTCCAATCTCAGCTTCAGCTTTTTCACAATCGGAAAAAATATTTCTGCATGCTCCTTCCAGCCTGTTTCCATTTAAAAAATAAACCAACTGTGCAAGAACAGGGTCACCGGTATTAACAAAACCTGCGGCATGTGTATCCAAATCGCAAACAATTCCAGGATCCCCCGCTTTTTTAGTATCTCCAATAGAAGGTGTATATCGGTCCAGCAGAATCAGAGGATATTGCATATGAAACATTTTTTTGAATTTGGTGTGCTTGTACAAGTCGAGAGTACTATCGGAAATATATCCATTCAAAGCATCGGTTACGAGCCTTAGACTATCCAGCCAAAGGCTATTGTAGGAAGGGGATGCTTCATCACCCTGTCCGTCCCTGTCTACATTATTCACAAGAGTTGTCAGGAGATTACCTGCACTCCATGGGTTTATTTCCTGTGTCTTAAAAATATATTCGATCCATTGTCTTGATACAACCGGGTCATCCAGTACAACAGCAGCCAACGCCAGCGAACTCTGGTGCATTCCTACATTTCCTCTGATCTGAAAAGTCCTGACTGCCGGATACACTTCACGGAGAATACCTTCTTCAATGTTTCTCCTGATATAATAGATAGACTCTTTCCTGTCTAGTCCACAAAATTGGTCTGTCTTTTTGTTTAAAAAACCGATTATTTCCGGCTGATCCATTCCGGGGAAAAATGCATCGTAAGCCGTTATAAAGTCATTTACCAAACCTGTTTCCCATATACAGCCCAATATCTTGCCCTGACCTGACGAGCCGTGGCTATTCCTGAAACCATCCTCCCATTTGAATATGGAAGAATCCATTTCAGGATAGACGTCAGCGATACGGTCCAGCAGTATGATACCTGCCTGAGCATACCGGGGATTGCCCGTATAAATGTATGCATCCCTGAAAGCTTTGAGCGGCGCCCTGATTGATGAATTTACACCATCGTACCACAGGTACAAATGGTTATAGTATGCAACAAAAGTATACCTTCTCGTCTCGGGGTCCTTATTGCCGGGATCAACCCAGCCATACCCGTCATCCACTCCCCAGCCGGCATCCCTGTCAGGATACAACTCATTTTTAAGTAAACTCTTGTCTGTGCGTACAGGGTCGAAAAATCCATGTTCATCCAGACCGCTTTTATAATAAGCTTCAAAATCATTTGAAGGGAACATAGAAGCACAGCTTGGGCATGTCAGCCTCCACCGGTTGTTAAAGGGGTCTCCGAGCCAGGGATAATTACCATACTTTTCTATTCTGTTGCCGCAAACAGGGCAGCCCTTAATTTGATTAACACCAAGACTTCTGGGCAGCTTTTGTGATGTTACGGAATCCCAAAGAAAATCATTGCCATATGACAAGTATCTCTCAGCAGCTTCCACTGCAGTATTCCTTATATGCTTTGCCCAGTCATATTTTTCAATGTTTTTACGGGCAGCTGCTATCTTTTCTTCAGTATAAAAGGTTCTTCGGGTTTTTATATTGAAGCTTTCATTTTTTTCATTCATATTAACCGCCATTTCGCATCTATGCGTAACATTAATTTTAATTAAATCTTAACTGTTTATTTGCTAAACTTTATATTATATCTTCTTAGTATTTTTTTCATGTATTATATTGTTGTATCTTAGTACTATTTTGCTGTATGAACAGTTTTTTGAAAGTCATAACATCCCGATATAAAAAAGTCTATATTATCATAACTTTTTACCTATTCTTATTTTTACCAAAGGATATTATAATGGGAATGAAAACGTGTTAATTGATTTATAATTTTATCAGGAGTTAATATTATGAAGTATGCATACGATGGTTTGGAAATACGTCCATCAGTTGAGATATATCACGATGCTATTGTGTACCTAGGCGGTATAACAATGAGCGAATTTTATAAAGATAAGGTGAAGTGTGCGCAGGCATGGCGTGTTGGAAGTAAAAAGATCAGTGACTATTTTGGAGATATGCTGCCTCTAAGGACTGTAACTGGGCCACCTATTTCATATGGCCATCTGATTTGCCTGGGTTCGCCTGTTACATATCCTGAAGAATCCGAACCAAATGTAAAACCGGCTGTTTTCAGTATTGATGAGGGAATTGAGTTTCTAAAATCCCAAAAAGATATTAATTACCGTGAAAAGCCTCTATTCAAGCATTACTCAGAGCTTTGCGATTATCTTAAAGAGCAGTTCCCTGAACAGAATGTAGGTTTTTCCGGAATGGGTGCTCAAGGTCCTCTTACTTCTGCAATTCTTCTACGTGGTCAGGATTTTATATATGATGTTTATGATGAACCGGATAAAGTAAAACAATTTCTTACACTTTTGACGGATAGTATTGTAAGATTCAACCATTCCACTAACGAGGCAAATGGGTTGCCTGCAGTAAATCCGCAGGGCTATGGGCTTTCAGATGATTTCTCCAGCCTGATCTCACCCGACATGTGGCCTGAATTCGTTGTACCTTATTGGAACAAGTATTTTGATGGCGTGACAACGGGTATACGTTCGGTACACTGTGAAAACCTTGCACCTGCACATCTTAAGTATCTTAAGGATATTAAGCTTTCACATTACCAGCCCTCTGTTTCTGATTTGCTTACCCTTGAAAATGTAAAAGCCAACACTGATATACCGTTTGACTGGCTCCTTTATGCTTACCATATCACTGAAATGAGTGACGAGCAAATTCAAGCCTGGGTCGATAAGACTGTAGAAGCCGGTGTGACCTTTATCCGTACACAGTTCGGCGAATTCACGTGCAAGCTTGGTAAGCTTGACCGTATAAAAGCATTTTACAAAGCCTTTGAAAAGTATAAAGTGTGAACTCCTTCATAATCGTAAACATACCTCTGAATAGTAACACTTAACATTATAGCAAAAAAAATAGCATATAAAAGACTAATTGACATTGGAATAATATTGTAATAGAATCTAAGCGATTGGTGACTGAACACTAAAACAAACTAAACTCATGGAGTGCCATCTTTAATGGATATATTCCTGAGAAAATGGCCAAATGTACCTGTTTATTTGGCAAAGGAACCGAAGGACACCTTATAAATAAATACGTAGGTTTGCTGCTTAGGAGCGGTATGCCATATTCCGTTTTAAAATAAGGAGGAAACAGAATGCTATCATCCAGAGAAAGACTGTTAAGAAGCATACATCATCAATCCATAGACAGGGTGCCTGTTTCGACTTATGAATTGGTGGGATGGAATGAGAATGCCTGGGAAAACAAAGAACCTACGTATGGAAAGCTGATGAATGCAATCAGAGAAAACACCGATTGTATTTATATGTTTGACGCATATGTCGGTCAGGATCCCGATGAGTCAGAAGAGACAGAAAACTGGGAAGAAGGATCAAGTACTTATTCAAAGAAAATATTACATTCGAAGAATGGCGATCTGACAGCTTTATACAGGACAGATAAAGATATTCATACCACCTGGACACTGAAGCATCTACTGGAAGATATTAATGATATCGACAAGTATCTTTCCCTGCCTTATAAAACTCCTATAATTGATATGGACTTGCTTTTTAAAGAACAGGCGAAGCTGGGTGACAAGGGCGTAATGATGATATCAGTGTATGACCCCATTGGCCTTGCAGCGGATTTATTCGAAATGGGGACATTCCTTGTCCATGCAATTACTGAATCTGAAAAAATCAAGTATCTTATGGATTCAATCCATGAAAGACAGATGTGCGGCTTGAAAGAAATATTGAAATATGATGTAAGAAATATAATATTCAGAATTTGCGGACCTGAATACGCTACGCCTCCCTACCTTTCGCCTGAATACTATTATGAGTTTGTAACTCGCTATCTGAATAAAATTTGCAGGACGATCAGGGATGCGGGCGGCATACCCAGAATCCACAGCCATGGTAAAATCGGAAAAGTGATTGACCAGTTCGCTGGAACAGACGCGCAAGGGCTGGATCCAATAGAACCTCTTCCGGATGGTGATATCGATCTGGCGGTTGTTAAAAAAATATACGGACAAAAGTTCTGCCTTTTTGGGAATATTGAATTAAAGGAGCTGGAGATGGCAGACAGGAAAAGAATCGATTTTCTGGTTAAGAAAGCAATGGAAGCTGCCAAAGAAGGGGGAGGCTTTGTACTGATGCCGACAGCTTCGCCGATCAATGTCCCATTATCTGCGGTAACTGAGCAAAACTACCTGCAAATGATCGAAAGCGCCCTTGAATATGGACATTATTGATCTGAGTTCATGATGCTGGCAGATGGTATCACTAGATCGCAGCACAAATGAAGTTTTTGGTTCATAAACCTTAGGTGTATTGATATCTGCACTCAACACTTTGTAGACATACCAGTTTAAGGCATTATACGAGGAGATGAAGTAATGAAAATATTTTTAATGACGGATCTTGAAGGTGTATGTGGTGTTATCAACCATGATGATTGGGTAATACCTTCTGGCAGATACTACGAAGAAGGTAAGAAGCTGCTGACTATGGAAGTGAATGCAGCTGTCGAAGGATTTTTTTCCGCGGGAGCCAGTGAAATAGTGGTTGTTGATGGACATGGAGCTGGTGGAATCAACCATATATTGCTGGATAATCGCACTATGTATTTGAGGAGCAGTGTAGGGCCTTACCCCTTTATGCTTGACAAAAGCTATGATGCTATCGCATGGGTAGGACAACATGCCAAAGCAGGAACTGAGCATGCTCATATTGCGCATACAGGATGGTTTGATGTACTTGATTATAAGATTAATGGAATATCTGTAGGAGAATTCGGACATATAGCCATGCTTGCGGCGTTTCTGGGTATAAAGTCTATTTTTGCGTCCGGTGATGAAGCGTTTACATTGGAAGCAAAAGCTTTGATCCAGGGTATTGAAACAGTCACTGTAAAAAAAGGACTGACCATTGGAAATGGGGATGAATTGGATTGTAATGACTATATGAACAAGAATCTTTCTGCGCTGCACCTTCATCCCGAAAAAGCAAGGGAATTGATAAGAAAAGGTGCGCATAATGCTCTCTCAAGGTTTGTAACAAGCAGTGAAAGCTTTACTTTATTTCCTGTAAGACCTCCTTTTAGAAAAGATGTGAAGTACCGTCCAAACGGAGGCAAGCCAGCATATGAAGCGTATGCAGAGCATCCTGACAACCTGATTGAGTTAATGAACAAGACCGAAATGATTCTTTAACTAATATTACATATGAAATCTGCCAGGAGTGCACCACGAGCCAGATAGTAATGTGAATTGTTGAAGCGACTTCAGATATAGAGGAGAATGAATTATGAATCGATTTGTTTCTATTCTGCGTTCCCCGGACAGCGTCTTTTTTCAGACAGAAGGGATGCCCAGTGCCGGTGTCAAGGCAAACGAGGCGCTTCAGACAGGCGGATGTAACGTCAGTTTTGCACAAAAAGAGAACATTATGCAAATTACAGCAGAACCTTCCCCGACGCCGCTGCAAAGAATCAAGCTGCGCTGGTGTGAGGACTTCAGCTTTTTGAAGTATATACTGCAGGATGCGTGGTGTGTGTCGTGCGGCGATCTATCGTGGAATCCTATGCGACCCGAAGCGGCTCTGCCATGGTACTTTATTGGGTTTGACGGAAAGCGGACCCATGGCTACGGTGTCAGAACAGGTTGCAATGCCTTTTGCTTCTGGCAGGTTGATACGATGGGTCTTTCTCTTTGGATAGACGTACGCAACGGCGGTGATGGTGTTATTTTGAAGGAACCGCTTCTTTGTGCTGAAATATGCCAACGCGAGGGAGTAGACGGTGAAAGCGCTTTTACGGCATGTCAGCATTTCTGCAGTAAGATGTGTCCAAACCCCAATCTACCCACACGCCCTATTTTCGGGCTGAATAATTGGTATTATGCTTACGGAAATATCTCACGTGAAAGCGTGCTGCAGGACACGTCTTTGTGCTGCGAGCTTGCTGCCGACTGCAGACAGCAACCGTATATGCTTATCGACGATGGTTGGGAGCGAGAAAGAACCAATGAGTATAACGGTGGACCATTTGTACCCTCTGAAAAGATGGGCGATATGAGAACCCTTGCTGAACGCATTGCCCAAATGGGTGCGATTCCCGGTATATGGGTGCGTCCCATGCTAACTGCCGAGACCTTGCATGAGGAATGCTTTCATCCGGCAAATACAGGTTGTGGACACGGCAGATTTCTTGACATCACCAATCATGATGCGCTGGAATATATCAGGAAGATGATTACGGCTATGGTATGCAACGGGTACCAGCTGATTAAGTATGATTTTACCTGCCCCGACTTCATGGGGAAGGATTTTTTATCTCACAGGCTTTCGGAAAACGGATGGCATTTTGCTGATCGTTCACAAACTAATGCACAGATTTTAAAAAACCTGTACCGGGTTATTCAGGATGCGGCCGGGGATGCCTGTGTCATAGGCTGCAACACTTACAACCATCTTGCTGCGGGCATCCATCAAATCCAGCGCAGTGGCTCCGATACCAGCGGCCGTGTTTGGGAGATCACACGAAAATGCGGAATCAATACCCTTGCTTTCCGTTTATATCAAAACGATCGCTTTTTCCGTACCGATGCTGACTGCCCTGCTTTTACTGATAAGGTATCTACGGAATTGAATATGCGTTTTTTGGAGCTGGCGTGCAAAAGCGGTGCAGCGATATTTGCATCGATCACACCTGGACTTCTCTCAAAAAATTATTTGACACGGGCAAGAGCTGCTTTTGCACAAGCCGATGTGCCCTGTGGTATCGAACCTCTGGACTGGCAGTATACATCCTGCCCCACGCAGTACAAGGCAGGCGGTGAAATCCTGTCCTATGACTGGTACACACCGAAGAATGGGGTGACGATGTTCTACACATGGTCTGTTGAAGAGTAAAATGAGTACGTACTAACCGGTCGTGCTACTAGGATATCCGCTCGAAAAGTCACG
>CAZSVI010000001.1:0-73322 GCA_964610205.1 uncultured Oscillospiraceae bacterium | reverse complement strand
ATAAAATCCAAACCTTTTGATGAATATATTTGTTTTCGTACATATACACAAATAAGCTGTAAACTGCGGTTCGTACCAGGTAGTCGGATGTTAAAATAACACGGACATACCTGCTCGTATGCCCATAGAAGTCTACAGTATTCACGAAAGGTTACTCGAACGGCACAGCAACAAAAGATGTCTATGCATCTTGTAAAATATCGCCATGCCCAATATTTTGTTTTAGGTGAATGCCACCTCAAATACAACGATTGTCAACAAAACAACTCCTTTCGTTATCTGCCATGCATTAAGAAATTTTCGCAGAGTTATGATTAAGCTTAACATACCATAACTTTCCTTAAAAATCAATTCTCGTATGCTTATTTAGGGCTTGCTAAAGCTTGCAATAAAGTGTGTGTCTTATTGTTTGGTCCCGGACCTCGTAGCGGTCTGCGATAAAAGCCCTCTCACTTTTTACCGGTATAAAGCCTTTCATGGTGCCATATCGTCACGAACCGTAATTTCTAAAACAGGATGGAGACAGTCCGGTTTTTCTGGCAAATATTCTGGAAAAATAGTGTACGGTGCTGAATCCAACCTCATAGGCGATGTTTGTAATATCCATGTTCGTATTCAAAAGCAGGTGAATGGCTTGCCGCATCCTCAAGTCCAGGATATATTGCCGGATTGTCATGCCTGTGTAGGCATAAACCAGCTTATTGATATAATCGGTGCTGTAATGGAATTCCCTTGCAATATCAATGTTTGTAATGTCCCGGTTATAGTTGGAACTAATAAACTGAATCATTTCCTCATTTTTGTTTGTGTCATGGGCTTTATGTGCCTCGCAGGCAATATGCTGGAGTAGTTTTGAAATGAATGTCTGCAGCATTCCGTTTACATTCAGGTCCCAATACTTTATTTTGGAGTTGAACTGACGAATCATATCCAGGATCAATAGCCGTATCGACGCATCGTCAGATACACCCATTTTCGGGGGGAAACCGGAGAAATCATGGAATTCTGTCTGTTCGGTTATGAGGGCGGAATTGAATAAATCTGTGCGGATGGGATATAGAAGCTCATGATTGCAGTAGGTTTTTACAAAGTCAAAATTGATGCCACTGAGTATAAAAGGATTCTTTTCATCTGCAATAATTGTATTTTCAGTTCCGGGTGGGCAGAAAAACATATCGCCGGTAACAGCTGCATAAGTTTTGCCATCCATGATATATTCGCCACAGCCTTTATGTACATAGAGAAAATAATGATCATACAGGCGTCTGGTTCCTGAACGAAATCCTGGCGTACAGTGATATAGATTGATGATTCTTAAGTGAGGTTGTATTTCTGACAAATAGATCCTGTTGATATTCATAAGATTACCTGTTATCGTCTTTGTACAAATTTCTATCGGTTTTTTTCAAATCAATTATATCAATTCTCATTTATCATGTATATATATACACTTAGGGAGCGATTTCATCATGTCCTTAATAAGAAATGAAAAAAGAGAAGTAATGACTTCCAAAGAGAGAGTTCAGACGGCATTCAAACGCTGCAAGGCAGACCGGGTGCCTGTGAATTATTTTGCCAATCCAGGTATTGATTCCAGGTTGAAAAAACATTTCGGTCTTAAGACGGATGACAATCTTGGACTGATGGATAAACTGGGGGTTGATTTTTTAGGAATAGAACCTCTCTATACGGGGCCTGAGCTACACCCGCAAATCCCTGACAGACGAGTCAACAAGCTTTGGGGAATGCGCTGCAGATGGATTGAGCATCAGTGCGGAGGATATTGGGATTATTGCGACTTCCCGCTGAAGTATGCGGATATGGAAGCTGTAGAGAGGTGGCCTCTCCCGAATGCAGAGGGTTTTCATTACAAGCGACTGAACGAACTGTGTAAAGAATACAAGGATTATGCCTTGTTTTACGGTGGTGCCGGACTAGTTGATATCATGAACGGCATGGGAATGCTCTTTGGGACTGAGAGAGTTTATATGGCTATGGCTGATGAGGATAACGCACTCATGCGGTTAATTGATCGCAAGATTGAAGTTCAGTTGGAAATTATGCGAAGATCGCTGGAGGCTGCTGAAGGCAACTATACCTTTGTATGGATAGGAGAAGATTTGGGTACACAGAGGGGGCCACTGATAAGCCTTTCATCCTATAGAGAAGTTTTGAAGCCCCGCCACCAAAAATTTATTAACCTGGTTAGATCCTTTGGGCTTCCGGTCATGATCCACTCCTGCGGTTCCAGCAGTTGGGCGTTTAATGATATGGCTGAAATGGGAGTTGATGTAGTTGACACGCTGCAGCCCGAAGCCACGAATATGTCTCCTGCATATCTGAAGTCTGCATATGGTGATAAGCTGGCTTTTCATGGGTGTATTTCTACAGCTGGTCCACTCTCTTTCGGTACGGAAGCCGAACTTGAGAAATATGTGAAAAACACCCTGGATATTATGATGCCCGGCGGCGGGTATAGCATGTCACCCACGCATTCAATCCAGGACAACTCTCCTGTTGAAAATGTGATTGCATTGTATAAAGCCACTCATCAATACGGATGGTATATATAACCACCATTCTCCATGAGGCTGCCTGTGTTATTCTTAGAGAGAATATTGGATTAATAAACAATCGTATCCTTTTTCGTTTCTTTATTTTTATTAATATGGTAAAATGTTCTGTATCCAGTCACTTGACATGACTTTGATAACGGTTGGAGGATTGGTTATGTTTACAAAGGTGCTGTCCTCAGAAAAACCCATTCTGTCATTTCACATCTGTGGCAATGATCTTTATACCCTTAGCGGAAGATCCGTATCCCACTTCGAGCTTGCAACGGGAAAAGCGATTCATACAAAAGAGCTCTTTACGAAGGACGGTCTCTCACGGAAATTGCTTTGTGACGGACAATTCATTTATAGCAAGGATTTTTGCACTTTCTCCATACTGGATGCACATTCCCTGAGTGTTATATTTCGATGTGAGCTGGGTGATAACCTTTCTTCCGACATATGTGACCTATGCCAGGATCGAACGCATGTGTACGCCAGCCTACGCGGCGGTGGTCTTGCCATCATTAACAAAGCCCGACACGAGGTCTTGAAAATCATGGTTACCGATCATAGCCTCTGGTGTATAGAAGCCGACAAAAGACACATCTATGGTGGTGGTGTCAACGGCAGATTTTTTGTCCTTGATAAAAACACATTGCTTCAAAGGCTGTAGGTGGAAGAATGGTGAAATTCGCAAATACCCGGGAAGAAGATTTAACAACCTCTCCTTGTGGAATCAGCGTGGAAGCAAAACTGAAATTCGGCGTGACAAGGGATGGTATCATAAAGGCCGCCGAAATTACATTCATGGTCGACAGCGGCGCTTACGCCGATGTCTGCCCGCGTATGGCAATAGCAATGGCCGTAGCTTGCTCCGGGCCTTACAATATAGAGAATCTGTGGTGTGAATCGATGAGCGTATACACCAATCATCCCTTTGTTACAGCCCTTCGCGGGTTCGGTCACACCTCCTATGCTTTTTGTATTTAACGCATGATGGATAAGCTTGCTTTTGCCATTGACATGGATCCTCTCGTATTCCGGATGAAAAATGCCATCAGGCCGGGTAATACCTCCCCCACACAGGAAAAAATCACGTTAAGCAATACGGGTGATATGGTCAAATACCTGGAGAAATTGAAGGAAATGATGAAATGGTATGAAGGCATCCGCCTGGAACAGGGAAATAACAAGGTTCGTGCAAAAGGCATCGGTTGTTTCTGGAAGACATCCAATTCCCCCACAGATGCGGAATCAGGCGCTCTGATCACAATTAATACCGACGGCAGCTTAAACCTGAACTGCGGCGTGGTTGAAATGGGCCCGGGAATGAAGACCACATTAGCCCAGATCCTTGCTGAGAAAATGAATATGGATATCAACCGCATTCACGTCGTGATGGATGTGGATACCCGTTCAAGCCCGAGGCACTGGAAAACGGTTGCGAGCATGACTACGCATATGGCCGGCAGGGCTGTATTAAATGCCGCTGAGGATATTATAGATCAATTACGCCATACGGCTTCCTTTGTCCTGCATGCATCTGTCGAAGACCCGGAGGTTGGCGGTGAAAAGGTTTATGTACGGGATGATCCGGGATATTATATCCATTTCAAGGATATTGTCCACGGGTTCAAGCTGGAAGGCGGTAATACCATAGGAAGCCAGGTCATGGGGCGTGGCAGCTTTGTGATGCGGCATTTGTCACAGCTCGAGCACGAGACGGGAAAAGGGGAAACCGGCCCGTATTGGACAGTGGGTGCTCAGGCTGTTGAGGTGGAACTGGACACCAAAGAATTCACCTACCGGATTCTTAAAGCAGCTACCGTTCTTGATGCAGGAAAGATCATCAATCCGAAAAGCGCACGCGGCGTGGTCACCGGCGGAATGTATCGTAATAGCTTTTGGAATAGCCTCCAGCCGAATCGGTAACGTGTTGGCATAGTAAGTGTATACTGTTTCCCGGGAATCAAACCTGTCTTTTGTTCCGGTTAAGGCACGCTTTTTCAGATTTCCGACCTCATCATAAGTATACTTTTCTATGGAATAGATGAAGTTTCCGCTGCCGTCCAATTCAATAGGGACTCTCTTCTCTGCCGGGCGATTTAAGGCATCGTATCTGAGGATGGTTGCGCTGCCCCTTTTGTCCTTGACGGAAACAACATTGCCGTTCAGGTCATATTTATACTGGATAATATTGTTGTTTGGGTCTTTTTCCTGTCTTAACCTGCCGAAGGCGTTATATGCATAGGTTGTTACATTCCCCCTCTGATCCTTCCGGGTCAGTTTTCTTCCTGAACCGTAATGCCGCAAGCCCTTATATCATAAGTAAACATAGCGGCGGCATCAAGGAATGGAGTTCCGAAGAAAAGAATTTTAACTACTACAAGATGTTCCAAGATATCCGAAAGGCATCTCCAGCAAAAGCGTTCTCAGATGTTGTTTCAGAAATTGTGAAGCAAACGAACGGAAAAAAGACGGATGTAGTTAAAGCGATAAAGCGATACAGTATCTTTGACTGCGTGTTTAGCTCGTTATCAAAGGAAAGCAAAGAAAAAGTTCCGCATGATGTTTCATTCTTGCCTTTAGTTGATGTTTTTATGGGATATTTGACAGGCAGGCAAAGAAAGCAGAAGATAAGGATTATAAGCTCGATATTCAGTATGATTCTGAAAAGCAATGCTATGTGATTCCAACCGAAAGAGCAGAAACCTTTACGAAGATTCTGGATTCGGTGGGCGATGCTTTTTTAGTTCGAGGAGAAGGGAAAATTACGACATCTGAGATTAGCGGAAAAGGTAAGAACCCAAGAGATGTTATTAACGAAGAGAGAATTCCGGGACTAAAAGCGTTAATTGAACAATACAAAAATACGCCTGTAGCCACGACAGAGAATACGATGACCGCAAATGATTCTATGGCTGATAACATTGCTACCGAACGAGAGGAAGGCAATCAAGGTACTGTGCAACAAACAAAATCACAGCCTGAAAGCCAAAGCGAAGAAGTATATGAGCCTCCAACAATCTATACTCCTCGACAAATAGCAAGGCATAAACTTGGCTTTACAAAATCTGAATATGATGCTTTTGTTTTGTATGATGCCAATAATGACGGGGATGCAAAAATCCGTTGTATTATTATTGAGTTGAGTAAATTGGATGTATCTATCAGTATGCCTGCACTATGCTGTATTTGCATCTGTTGGAAGCGGTCACAAGAAAAATATTTGATGCTGACAGAATTAAGGTTAGCGGTGTGGTGAGGCAATATCCCGAAACTAATTTAGCTGGAGCTATTGAAAGTGTCTACGGAGTTGTTGATCTTACGGATGCAAATCGTGGAGCAATAAAAATCAACATCAAGCAGCAAAATCTTATTAAGATTCTTAATGACTATAAACATAATCCAAAAGCGGTGGATACAGGACTATTAATTAGTTCTTGGGCAACTATGAAAGAATATATTAAGGCATGTTTGATTTAATATGAATACAAAAAAGGCTTGAACCCCAGCAATCGGCGGTATCAAGCCTTTTTCTGTATTCTCTCAATTTACGCCTTCACACAAAACATCGCATAGAGCGGAACACTCTTAATCCCATTCTCAAATCCGAAGTTCCTTGCCGAAACCCGGTAGACAAACTCCGGCTTGTAGATATCCCGGAAGGTGCGGAGGCTCTTTGAGCGCACATTCTCTGCTGATTTTGCTTCCAGCGGAATGACGCCGCCTTCGCGGGTTTGGAAAACGAAGTTTACCTCGGCTTTGCCGTTACTGCTCCAGTAATAGGCATTGATGCCGTTGGCGGCGAGGGCTTGCATGATATAGTTCTCGCAGAGCGCACCCTTAAAGCCGTCAAAGCTGGACGGCGTATTGATGACCACATTCGCGGCAATGTCGAATTTGGAGCAGAGCAAGCCCGTGTCCACCATATACACCTTGAACGCCTCATTCTCTGCGTAGGAGGCAAGGGGATAATTGCCCTCGGTCACATGGACACATTTGTGAATCATCTCGGCGGCTTTCAGCCAGTTGAGCGCAACCTCATACTCGTTCGCCCTTGCGCCGGACTTGATGACACGGTACTGGAATTTATGATTCTCCTTGGCAAGCTGCGCCGGAACGGAATCCCACGCCGCCATAATGCGTGTAGTCTCCTGCGGCGTGGCGTACTTTGCCATGTCCGCAATATAGGAATTGTTCAGCGTCCGCTGGGTGGCGGCTACGAAGTCAAAGTCGAGCTTGTCGGCGTACTCCTGCACCACCCGTGGCATACCGCTGACAACAAGGTAGGTTTTGTATAAGTCCATTGTTGTTTCGTGAAGCGATAGCGGCGTGAAGCCTTCGTAGGATTCGCGGATAAGAGCGCACAAATCTTTCTTGCCCATCGCCCAAAGGAACTCCTCAAAATCCATTGGGAAAAGGCTGAGCATATCCACCTTGCCCACCGGGAAAGAAAACCTCTCGCGTTTCATCGCCACACCGAGCAGACTTCCGGCGGCGCAAATGTGATACTGTGAAGCGCGTTCGGCGAAGTATTTCAGCGAAGTTAACGCTTTCTCGCTTGCCTGAATCTCGTCCAGAATAATCAGCGTGTCCGCCGGCAGAATACTGATGCCGGACAGTGCGGAAAGTTCCCGGACAATGCGTTCTGGATTCAAGTCGCGCTCGAAGATGGCGGGTACTTCGCCGGATTCCTCCATGCTGAAATCCGCGGGGCCTTCGGATGGCCAGAAACCTATTGGCAAAAAAGATTTTTTTGTGTATAATGTAATACAGTGAACAAAGGCGTTCATCAAATAGTTCAGAATCAGGCTGAAAACCGTTGCTTGTTTGGTTTTAACGGCAGAACTCTGTATTATTTGATGGACGCTTTTTTTGTGAAAGAATATTTTTGTCAGATATCAGACTCTCTTTAATACATGACGGAGTGATGTTAAATGTCGAAGGAAGCATATTTAGCGCTTGAAAACCGAACCATTTTCCGCGGAAAATATTTTGGAGCGGAAACCGAGGTAACAGGTGAAATTGTTTTTACCACAGGAATGACCGGTTATCTGGAAACCCTCACCGATAAAAGTTATTTTGGTCAGATTGTCCTCCAAACCTTTCCTCTGATAGGAAACTACGGTGTTATATCCCCGGATTTTGAAAGCGGATCCGTTGGGGCCGGTGGCTACATTGTAAAATCATGGTGCCGGGAGCCTTCTAATTTCAGAAGCGAGGATCATATTGACAGTTTTTTAAAATCCCAGGGGATAACAGGATTATACGATATTGATACAAGGGCCTTAACCAGACTTATCCGCGAATATGGTGTCATGAACGGAAAAATTACATGCAAAAGTCCTGTTGATGCGGATTTTGAAGAAATAAGATCCTACAGCATAAAAAATGCGGTTGCAAGGGTGTCAACCGGAGAGATCCGGTGCTTTGGGCCTGAAAATCCAAAGTATAAGGTAGCTCTTCTTGATTTCGGTCTTAAAGAAAATATAAAACGAGAGCTTATAAAAAGGGATTGCAGGGTTTGGGTGCTGCCGTATGACAGTAAAGCCTGTGACATTCAAAAAATAAAGCCTGACGGTATCATGCTGTCAAACGGACCTGGGGATCCGGCGGAGAATACGGGGATTATTGAAAACCTGAAAGGAATTACAGCCCTTGGTATCCCCATATTTGGTATCTGCCTTGGCCACCAGCTTTTAGCCCTTGCCAGTGGATTTAAAACACATAAACTGAAGTATGGCCACAGAGGAGCCAATCAGCCTGTAAGAGATATGCAGAGCAAAAGAGTGTATATCACAAGCCAGAACCATGGTTATGCGGTTGTATCAGGCAGTATTGACCCCGAAATCGGGACTGAGCTGTTTGTAAACGTGAATGATAAAACCTGTGAAGGAATAACTTACAGGAACCTGCCGGTTTTTTCGGTGCAGTTCCACCCTGAAGCCTGCGGAGGGCCCCTTGATACCGCATTCCTGTTTGACAGGTTTATAAAGAATATGGAGGTATATAGAAATGCCGCTGGATAGGAGCATAAAAAAAGTTCTGGTGATTGGTTCGGGGCCTATTGTAATAGGTCAGGCGGCTGAATTTGATTATGCGGGAACACAGGCCTGCAGAGTTCTGCGGGATGATGGGATAGAAATCGTGCTGATAAATTCAAATCCTGCTACAATCATGACCGACAAGAATAGTGCCGACAAAATATATATTGAACCCCTTACCCTAACAACCGTAAAAAGAATAATTGAAAAGGAGTATCCCGACAGTATTTTATCCGGGCTTGGCGGTCAAACAGGGCTGACATTGTGTATGCAGCTTGCCAGGGAAGGCTTTCTTAAAAAAATGAATGTCCGTCTGCTGGGCAGTTCTCCGGAAACAATAGACATGGCCGAGGACAGACAGATTTTTAAAGAAACAATGCAGTCTGTTGGTCAGCCTGTTATCCCTTCGGTTATCGCCACGGATACGGAAACGGCGTTGGCGTTTGCGGCGGAAAACGGATATCCGGTTATCATACGCCCGGCGTTTACCCTTGGCGGAACCGGCGGCGGCATTGTGAAAGATGAGGAGGGGCTAAGGGAGGTTGCGCGGAATGGTCTGGCCCTTTCTCCTATCCACCAGATATTAGTAGAAAAGTCCGTGGCAGGGTGGAAGGAGATTGAATTTGAGGTAATGCGGGACAGAGCTGGCAATGTTATAACGGTATGTTCAATGGAAAACTTTGATCCTGTAGGCATACATACAGGGGACAGTATAGTAATAGCCCCGGCGGTAACTCTATCCGACAGGGAATATCAGATGCTGCGCTCGGCGGCTCTTGATATTATAAAGGCTCTTGGTGTGGAAGGCGGATGCAACTGCCAGTTCGCGCTGAACCCGCTTTCCTTTGAATACGCTGTAATTGAGGTTAATCCACGGGTTTCCCGTTCCTCGGCCCTTGCGTCAAAGGCAACGGGTTATCCAATAGCAAAAGTCGCTACAAAAATAGCCATAGGGTATAATCTTGATGAAATTGTAAACGCAGTAACGGGAACGACCTTTGCCGCCTTTGAGCCTACCCTTGACTACGTGGCTGTTAAATTTCCCAAATGGCCTTTTGACAAGTTTGTATACGCCAAGAAAGATCTGGGCACTCAGATGAAAGCTACCGGCGAAGTTATGGCTATAGCCGATACATTTGAACTTGCTCTTTTAAAAGCTGTGCGCGGAGCCGAAATAGGGCTTGAAAGCCTTGACTTACCGGAGGTTATAAACAAGTCTGATATGGAATTAAAAACGCTTCTGCAAGCAGCCACCGACCAGAGGCTGTTTGTAGTTTATGAAGCGATAAAGCGTGGAGTCAGTATTGAAGAAATATGCAATATTACAAAGATTGACAGATGGTTCCTTTATAAGCTTAAGAACTTAACAGGATATAAAAAACCAAAAATGCCCCTTGTTTATAAGATGGTTGACACATGCGGCGGTGAATTTGCCGCGCAAACCCCCTATTTCTATTCAATTGAAAACGGTTGTGAAAATGAAGCGCTGCCCTTTATTGAAAAAAGTACCAGGCAAAGGGTTGTCGTCCTGGGCTCCGGGCCCATCAGAATCGGACAGGGTATAGAATTTGACTATGCCTGTGTGCATTGTGTATGGTCTCTTAAAAAACTTGGATATGAAGTCATAGTTGTGAACAACAATCCCGAAACGGTTTCAACAGACTTTGATACGGCAGACAGGCTTTATTTTGAGCCACTTTGCATTGAAGACGTTATGAGTATTATAGATATGGAAGAACCCATTGGAGTCATTGTCGCTTTTGGAGGAGGCACTGCCATTAAGCTTACCAAAAAGCTTGCCGAAAGAGGTGTCCCTATTATCGGCACATCAGCCGACAGTATCGACATATGCGAAGACAGGAAACGCTTTGATATGCTGCTTGAGGATCTGGCTATAAACCGTCCGAAAGGTTTTGGAGTTATGACTGAAAAGGAAGCTCTTACTGCGGCAAACAGCCTGGGCTACCCTGTTTTAATCCGACCTTCCTATGTTCTCGGCGGACAGAATATGATTATCGCATATTCACATGAAGATATCAGCGAATACATGAAAATTATACTTCGCAGAAAGCAGGATAATCCGGTTCTTGTTGATAAATACCTGAGCGGGAGGGAGATAGAGGTTGATGCTATATGTGACGGCAAGGATGTGCTGATACCCGGCATAATGGAACATATCGAACGTACAGGTATACACTCGGGTGATAGTATGGCCGTATATCCGGCAACACATATTGAAGATATTCTTTCGGATAAGATATTTGAAATTACAAAAAAAATCTGTATTGCCCTGGATGTAAGGGGCCTTGTAAACATCCAGTATGTTCTGTGGCATGATGAAATTTATGTAATTGAAGTAAATCCGCGTGCGTCCCGTACGGTTCCATATATAAGCAAGGTTACGGGTATTATGATGTGTGAGCTTGCGACAAGGGTGAGTCTCGGGGAGACGCTTTGCAGTATGGGTTTAAAACCGGGTGTTGCGAAAATTCCTCCATACACTGCAGTTAAAGTACCGGTATTTTCCTTTGAAAAGCTGGCCGGCGTTGACACACAATTAGGACCGGAAATGAAGTCAACAGGAGAAGTTCTGTGTCTGGGAAAAAACCTGCAGGAGGCTCTTTATAAGGGACTTGTCGCTGCGGGATATAAAATGCACAAAAAAGGCGGTGTGCTTATTACCGTCCGTGACAACGACAAAGGCGAAATAAGTGACATAGCAAAAAAATTTGCATCCCTCGGGTTTTCTCTATATGCGACAAGGGGTACTGCAAAGCTTCTGGATGATGCCGGGTTATCGGTTAAGACGGTTAATAAAATCCATGAAGCCTGTCATGACAATACAATGACCCTGCTTGAAAGCGGTAGGATAAGCTATATCATTTCAACCTCCACAAAAGGAAGAGATCCGGTAAGGGATAGTGTAAAAATACGCAGGAAAGCTTGCATATTAAACATTCCATGCCTTACAAGCCTTGATACCGCCAATGCTGTTGCGGACAGCTTGTACAGCCGGTACAGCGAAATTAACACCGAACTTATTGACATAAACAATCTAAGGAGTGAAAGAATGGAACTGAAATTCACTAAAATGCAGGGTTGTGGAAATGATTACATTTATATCAACTGCTTTGACACGGAGATAAATTCTCCCGAATCCCTGTCCGTGTTTCTGTCCGACAGGCATTTTGGCATCGGCGGCGACGGGATTGTGCTTATCTTGCCCTCCGTTCGGGCGGACGCGAAAATGCGGATGTTCAATCTTGACGGAAGTGAAGGTAAAATGTGCGGCAACGCCATCCGATGTGTGGCAAAATATCTTTATGACAACAAAATTGTACGTAAGCTTAAAATGAAAATCGAAACCTTAAGCGGGGTAAAGGAGCTTTTCCTGTCAACGCAAAACTCTTATGTTTCAACTGTCAGGGTAAACATGGGCTGTGCCGTGCTTGATCCCTTTAAAATACCTGTGAGGATACCGGGAGACAGAGTGGTGAACAGGAAGGTGGATATAGACGGCAGCGAGTATTTCATTACATGCGTTTCCATGGGTAATCCCCATGCAGTCGTGTTCTGTGATACGGTGGACGGGCTTGATCTTGAAAACACAGGGCTGAAATTTGAGACAGATCCGCTTTTCCCCGAAAGGGTAAATGCCGAATTTGTCACGGTTATAAACAAAAACACATTAAAAGTACGAGTATGGGAGCGGGGCAGCGGTGAAACACTTGCCTGCGGCACGGGCGCCTGTGCCTGCGTTGTTGCCGCCGTACTGAACGGGTATTGCGGCATAGGTGAGGACGTTAAGGTTATCCTGCCCGGAGGCGAACTGATTGTAAATTACACTGACGAAGCGGTTTACATGACCGGAGAGTGTAAAAAGGTTTTTGACGGAACAGTACTTATATGAATCTAAAGTTCTTTACAGGTTTTTAAAATACCGATGGTATAATTGGTTTATTGAATGTGGTTTTGAGGTGAAAAACTATTCGGTATAATTTTATTAAGACAGGAGGCAGGCTGTGATAAAAAATATAGTGTTTGATCTGGGACGGGTGATGGTTCACTATGAACCGCTGGATTATGTTGAGACACTGTATGGAGAAGGAGAAAAAGCCTCACATCTTTACCGTGCGGTTTTTGGAAGCAAAAGCTGGCTTGATCTGGACAGGGGAAGCATTAATGAAGAACAGGCATTTGAATGCATGGTAAAGGAAGCTCCATATCCGGATGAAATACAATACCTCCTGACGAACTGGGTTGAAATCCTTAAACCTGATGAAGATGTGCTGCGGATATTTTGCAAGTTGAAAGAACTTGAATATCCCTTATTCCTTTTGTCAAACTTTCATAAACGGGCATTTGAGAAAATCTGCCGGGAGTATGCGTTTTTCACGAATTTTGATGGAATTCTGATTTCATCCCATGCCGGGTTGATTAAGCCTGAAACAGCAATTTACCAAAAACTTGCGGATGCTTTTTCACTTACCGCCTGTGAGTGCCTTTTTATTGATGATACATTAAAAAACGTAACGGCAGCTGAAGAACTTGGCATGGAAGGAATTGTTTTTAAGGATGCCTTGCAGTTGGAGGGCGAATTGGTAAGCCGCGGAATTTTATGCCCGTATGTGGTTGGAGATGGAAACAAGGAATAATAAGCCGTATTCTGTGATGCTCACCGGATTATTGTCCGGGGGTTAAAAGCATGCCTTCCGTTGAGCATGATTCGGATTTTTCAGTTAACATCATATCATTTGTTGCAAAATAAAAAGAAATTGGTATAATAGGATTACCCGGTTTAAATCGGGCGGTTATTTTAGAAAATAATAATCCTTTGCACAAGCAGAGAGATTATAGGAGCGATTGACATGTCTTTTAAAACAGTTGACGAAATCAACGAGAAAATCAGTAAGGGAAAAGCGGTTGTTGTCACTGCCGAGGAAATGATTGAGATAGTGGAAGACAATGGCGCCAAAAAAGCAGCACAGATGGTTGATGTAGTAACCACCGGAACTTTCAGCCCTATGTGTTCCAGCGGCGTGTTCATTAATTTTGGCCATTCAAGTCCGCCTATTAGAATGACCAGAGTATGGCTTAACGATGTTATGGCCTATGCCGGTATTGCGGCAGTTGACGCATACATCGGAGCTACCGAGCTTTCCGAGAGTCAGGGTATGGCTTATGGCGGTGCTCATGTTATTCAGGATTTTATAGATGGCAAGGACATCAGGCTTTATGCTGAAAGCTGCGGAACGGATTGTTATCCCAGAAAAGAGATTACAACCACTGTTAATAAGAATAATGTTAACCAGGCTTATATGTTTAACCCGAGGAACTGTTATCAGAATTATCCCGCCGGCACCAATTCCACGGATAAAACCATATATACATATATGGGAACACTTTTGCCTCAGTTTGGCAATGTAACGTACTGTACATCGGGACAGCTCAGTCCTCTTTTGAATGATCCCGAGTACCGTACAATCGGAATCGGAACACGGGTTTTTATCGGAGGGGCTCAGGGTTATGTAGCCTTCCAGGGAACACAGCACTATCCAGGGCAGGAGCGTACGGACAACGGGACACCGGTGAACCTCGCCGGAACTCTGGCCTTGATAGGAGATCTTAGAAAAATGACAACAAAATATGTTCGAGCCGCCGTATATGAGAAATACGGAGTAACATTATTTGTCGGTGTGGGAATACCCATTCCGATATTGGATGAGGACATGGCCTCTAAAACAGCGGTTTCTGACAAGGATATATATACGAATATAATAGATAAAAGCGGCAGTACATCATTCACACAGCGGGTTTCATATCAGGAGCTGCGCAGCGGCTTAGTAACGATTAATGGTAAAAAGGTTCCAACAGCTCCTTTATCAAGTATGAAGGTGTCAAGAGAAATCGCTGATGTATTAAAAAATCAGGTTCAAAAAGGAGAATTTCTCTTAACAAAGCCTGTAGAACTATTGCCAAAAGAAAGTGAACCTCTGAATAAATTGGATATAAGGGGGAATTAAGAATGATAACAATAAAGGTAAGCCTTACATTTCCTCCTGCAAAGGTAACTTTTCCCTTGATGACCATTCTGGTTAGAAAATATGAGCTTGAGGCTAATATTCTTCACGCTGATATTCGACTGAACAAGACCGGGAAACTGATTGTTGAGCTTACAGGGGAACAGAAAAACATTGATGGAGCTCTCAGCTTTATTGAGGAGCAGGGGGTATCCTGCCATATTTTTAATGGTATGCTTACATGGCAGGAGGATAAGTGTATCCACTGCGGCGCCTGTACTTCGGTTTGTCCCTCCCGTGCTTTAACAATTAAAGCGCCGGAGTATATTTTAACCTTCGATAAGGAAAAATGCCTTGTCTGCGGTCTGTGTGTAAAGGCGTGCCCATTGGGTGTGATGCATATGGATCATAGGGAAAACGAGCTATAAGCCTCGCTATAACCAGGCTTAAAGATGCCCTCCCGCGGATGGCCTGTAAAGTACATTATTAGAGTGTACAGGCCGCGTTGAGGAAATGTATTCAGCCCGGTTGGCTGAAAAACACATAGGAGATATAGTATAATGGATTTTCCCAGTAATAAAAGGGATTACAGAAGAGTATTCGGGGGAGAAGCTCTGGTTTACTTCACAAGTAAGGTGAAACAGACGGATTTATGTATCGGAGCGACGCAAAACTTAAAAAAACAGGCGGGTGAAAGCACTATAAAATACCGGCAGCAGGTGGAGGATTATATCCGCAGGCAGCCGGTTTTTTTAAACAGTCTGGAGCCGCTGGAACCCCTGCCTGATGCACCCGGAATTATACATCATATGTGCAGGGTATCCAAAATTTGCGATGTTGGACCGATGGCCGCTGTTGCCGGAGCAATAAGCCGGTATGTTGCAGAAGATTTGAAGCAATACAGCCGCGACCTTATTATAGAAAACGGCGGCGACATATATATGGAGGGAACCAAAGAAAGGATAGTGGGTATTTTTGCCGGGCAGTCGCCCTTGACAGGGAAAATAGGTATAAAAATATATCCTGAAGATCTGCCCATAAGCATTTGCACATCCTCGGGCACAGTAGGGCATTCCTTAAGCTTTGGACGAAGCGATGCGGCTGTAATTGTATCAAAGGATGCCTGCCTTGCCGATGCCGCTGCTACAGCCGCGGGAAATATTGTGAAAAGCGCACGGGATATAGATAAAGCTTTGAAATTTGTTCAAACAATAAAAGGTATTCATGGCACGGTTATTATAATTGGTCAGGACATGGGAGTCTGGGGTAAAATTGAATTGGTTAAATTATCATTTAACGATTAAAGAAATAGGTAACTCTCTTGAATACTTATAAACAGACAGGATGGAAGCAAAGGAGGCAAAAAGTTGAATCAGGCAGGCATATTCATACAGGTTTTTTGTGCCGTTCTGGCAGCAAGCATATTGGTTTACCTTATTTCAAACGGCAGCAGATTCAAGGGTACATATAGTTATATGGTATGTATCGGCTTGTTTTTTCTATGGAATTTGACTGAGATTCTGCTTTTAATGTCGCAAACACCGGAGCAGGAGATGCTGGCCCTGAAGTTGAAGTTTCTGCCAGTAGTATACATAGGTGTAAGCTGGTTATATTTTTGTCTTTGCATTACCCATTCGAGGCTGGTTGAAGCGAAGGCATTCAAATGGGTTTTGATTTGCTTTCCCGCCATATGCTATCTTTTTTTACTTACAAATGAATGGCATCATCTTTTCTATATTGGGGTGATTTTTAAGACCAGGCTTCATCGGGGACCGGTCTTTTGGCTGCATACCGTAGAATCATATATGTGTATTTTTATTGGAACCATTCATTTTTTCATATATATGAAAAGAAAGATAGGAAAGAGCACAAGTGATATCGTTTGGTTAATGATAGCTGTTTTATTGCCTATGACGGCTAATTTGCTTATGCTTTGCGAAATTATTCCAAATAAGGGTCTGGATATTACAGCGCAGGTTTTACTATTAACCCTTGTTCTTTTTGGTCTGATGGTTTATCAGAAAAGATTTCTTAATTTACTCCCCGTAGCGGCAAGACATTTTGTTGAAAATATGTCCGACGGGATTATTATAATCGACCATGAAAACCTTGTTGTAGGAATTAATGATGCCGTAAAGAGACTTTTTCCGGGACTTGGGCTGGAAAATTATGATCACAACCGGAGAATTTCAATGTACATTCAGGATAAAGACTCAGGAAAATGTGCGAAAGAATTGGCGGATTCGTTGGAAGGGGTTTGTTTCCGCGATCCGATGAGGGGGATAGTGCAGATTGAAGGCATGAACATAAATCTTGAAATAAAAACCTTGACGGGTTTCAGACAGGCAGCTACCGGTAAAATGATAGTTTTAGAAGATCGTACGGAGGAAAAGCGCCTGATGGATGAGATTAGAAACAAAAATATTCTGCTGACCAAGGCGAATGAGAGGCTTACTGTATCCAATCAGATGCTTACCGAAGCAAACTGGCGTATGGAAAAGTTTTCCGAGACAATTGAGGAATTGGCCATTACCCGGGAAAGGAATCGTTTCGGCAGAGAAGTTCATGATACGGTAGGCCATACGTTAACTCTATTAATAGCTATTGCCGAGAATGTAAAAGCCGGTCTTTACAAAGAGCAGCAGGAAATATGGGATGAGATGGATAAAAGCATTGAACTCTCCAGGCTTGCTTTAAATGACATCCGGAATTGCCTGAAAGGCGCATGCGTAGATTCATTTAAAGGAACAAACCTGGTTGAATGGATGAATCACTTGGTAAAAATCAACGCGACATCGGAAACAAAAGTAGAATTTACTATTCCTGAAAAAATACCGGAGATAGACGCGGCAAGATTGATGGCAATATATCGTATTTGCCAGGAATCCGTTACGAATGCGATACGCCATGGGAAAGCACAAACGGTAAGCATTATTGTAAAGGTACAGGAAGATTCAGTAAGGTTATATATATTTAGTGACGGAAAAGGATGCCGTGAAATTGTAAAAGGTTATGGATTAACCGGAATGGAAGACAGAGTATCCAAATTTGGAGGGAACATCTCTTTTGGCTCCGATGGAGAAAGAGGCTTTAATGTTATAGCGGAAATACCAGTATGATATAACGATGTGTTGCAATTTCAAGCAATTGCTTCCGTTGTTATAAGAAACCGTTTCACAGTTTTAACCCAGCTTTTAAAAAGGGAGGATTTGGGTTTGAATGAGGACACAATACGGGTTATAATAGCCGATGACAGTTTGATATTCAGAGAAATAATTACGGCACTTTTGGCTCAGGATCCTGAAATTACTGTTGTAGCAAATGCCGGTAACGGGCTAGAGGCTTTTCGGCTGTGCTGCTGTCATGTTCCGGATGTGGTTCTGATGGATGTACGTATGCCCGAATGTGATGGAATACAAGGTACCCGGATGATTAAAGAGCATTATCCCGTAATAAAGGTTATTATGTTTACAACCTTTGAGGATGAGGATTTCATTACCGAGGCTATAAAGTATGGCGCTGAAGGCTATGTTTTAAAAGACTCCGGACAGGATCATATCCGAACGGTAATTAAAAGTGTTAAAAAAGGATATCCTGTTTTCCATTCAACGGCATTAAATACCATGGTTCAATCAATTTCGGAAACACAGTCTGAAAAAATTGAAATTGATTTAACAAAAACAGAACAGGAGATACTGTCTTATGTGGTGGAGGGAAAGAGTAACAGGGAAATTGGACTGCTTTTAAGACTTAGTGAGGGAAGAATAAGGAATATTATCAGTGATCTGTTTGAAAAAACAGGGAAATCAGATCGTACTCAGTTAGCGGTTTTTGCTGTGCGCAATGATCTGGTCAAATAACTGGAATTGCCTATATATAAGTTCAGCAGAGTATGTCCGGTTTAGGGAATTACAAGTATTCGCAGTTAAAAAGAAAGAAGGTTAAACTGTGGGGGGCATAATAATTACAGTTCAACCTGCTTGTAAAATAGGACAACAGATACATTATAACATTTTTGTTTAGAATAAATAGTGCCCGACCCTCACTTTATTGTTAACCCACAAAATGAGTAAGGTTAACGTTTGCTGAATATCATGTTTGTGAATGAATACAGCTTAATGTACTCATAAAGTCTTCAAGTCACTTTGGGACATAAAGCGTAATCAATTGATTTAAGGTGTTTATTCAGACGTATAATTAGGTTAACGCAGCGGGTGGTTCGGATGCTTTCGATGACGCAGGGCGACATACTACGAAGCCATACTGCTATTATCAGCCTAAGAGCGAGTAATTGAGCGACCCGGGATATGGAGACCTCACTCTTAGACACCCTTCCATGCTAAGAACGTGAGTAGCAGTATGTGCTTTGTCGACCAAGGAATGAAACATCCGAAGCAGGCTCCGCGGATTGAAAGGTATTACCCCTGAATAGTAACGATTTAAGTTCCGTGATAACGGTTCAATAAAGCCTGGTGTTGCAGGCTTTTCTTCTTATAATCCAGAATTGCGGGAATGATTTCGGATTTTTTTAAAAAACGGAATCGAATTGTCATATGGTTTTCAAATTTATTATCATGAACCAGCTTCATAATGGTTTTGTGGTCAATAAGATACCTGTTCATTAGTTCCTGGACTGTTATATATTTATCAATCGGACGGGGGATTAAGGGATCACCGCCAAAATGCTTTTTGCACATGTTGGAAATTGTTGTAGGATTGCTGCCAAGCTTTTCAGCAATTTCTACATAAGTATATCCGTTTTTTCTTAAATCCCAGATTTCCTGCGGTACCAAAGCTGAGTGATCTTCTTTGGCTGTCTTGTATATAAAGCCGAATTGCTCTATTAATACAGGAATTTTCAAATCTCTTATTTTTGCCTGGCGTTTAATATAGGAATATGCTCTATTACTTGAATGAAGATTATAGATGTATTTACCATTGGAGACTTCGCCTAAACGCTGCAGGATAATTTCATCCTGCTTTTTTATTAAAATCTTGTTTATATCTCCTTTTAGTTTCTTTTGATTCTCCTCATTATCATGGGTTTTATAAAAATAAAACTCTTTTGCCTTTATGGTACTGCCCTCAAAAATGGATAAGAGCATTGTAATCAGCCCTATTTTCCTGAACCCTGTGATATTTAAAAGTAAAACCTGTTCATGGGTCAGTTGCTTTTCCTTAAAGGTTTTATCCATCAACCGGAATGCGTTGTCAAAAAAATCTTTAGAGGAGTCCGTTTTCCACTTGGCTTTATATTTGAAATCAGCTGGATAAAAGCGTCCTGGGTAAACAAAATCAAACATCTTGTATATTGACCAGTTAAATCGGGACAAGACGTTATATATTCCATATTTCAACAGACGTTTTTTCCAGTCCATTTTTGGAATTAAATCCACCCTGCGGATGCCTTCTTTCAATACCATATATTGTACCGCTTCAATAACATATTTATCGTTCTCCCAGAGACCATGTTTACTCCATGTCCATTCGGTGAGTTCACGTTTTTTAAATTCAACAGGATACGCATTGACAATAACCTTCAGAATATCATTGTTAAATACTGTTTGAACCATTCCAAACAAATGGTTTTGAGTAAGAATATTCTTAATTTGCTTAAGGTTATAAGAAGGAAGCATGTCAACTGAAATGCCGGCGATATATTCCAAGCAATACCTTGTAATTATTTGACAGTTTGGACGGATACCGTCTATATTTTTTTCGCTTTGCCAAAAATTTTTTTTAAAAAAACGCCCTGTTTCCAGAACATCCTTATATTCTGCCAAAGCTTTCAATTGTTCCCGGTTCAAGTCGAAAAGCCTCTTCATAATAACCTCGCCTAAAAAAAGTAACTCATGCCATATATTAAGGTATAAGCATTATTGTATATTATAACCATTTTTCAATAGAGAAAGCACACTATATTAGGCTAAACATTTTGCAAACAGAACAATAGTATTATATAATAAATTTAAAGAATTAATCAATATAACACGTTTTTTGCATTAGTCAGGATTAATATTACTACAATTACCCGAGAATTACTATATTTAGTATATACAAACCTTTACTCGGGATTTTGTGCATATATATAATTCACTCGGATATTATCCGGCTTGTATGGGCACTTAAAGGACAACAAGCATTTAATTATAAAATATTGGGAAAATACAGGGGGATAACTATATGGCAGTGGTTTATTTTTATATACCGGCAAAAATGCTGGGTGATATTATCAATTGCGGTTTAAAGCTATCGGAATGGAAGGGAAGGGAACAGGCAACACCATGGAGTTCGGTTGACAGGCCATGTTTTTCAGCACTTTTACATCCACACGATGATCCCAGATATAAGGATAATGCTTTCCAATGCGTTAAGCTGAACCTTCTTGTTGAATATTGTGTTGTTGCAGATAATGATCTGTATCGTCTTAGTATTGAACACCCGGAAATAAAAAACGAATATATCAGTACAATGGTTCCTCTTGACAGGTACATTTTTGGTTCTTACCGCATGCCGGAATGCCTTGTTTTTACAACTGTACTTCCCGATCAGATCAGTTGTCTGGGCAGGGGAATGGATGAACCGATTTTATATGAGAATTCGGAAACACTTTATGTAAATAATCTTCTGCAAAGATATAATGACCGTTATGCCGATGTTAATCAGGTATTGTTATATAGTTTTTTAACCCTCAAGGAACAGTATGGAGTTATGAAGGTTTATCGCAGCAATAACAGCTCTCTTGCAGTATTTTTTGATGATAAAACAAAGCGGCATATTACTGTACCCATTCCGGATTTTGAAAAATACCGAATATATTAATCTTAATAATTTGAAAACGCCAAAATAGGTATATGTATTTTTGGAGAGGGCGGGGCCTGGAGTTGAACACAAAAGAGATTATTCTGAAGAAGCTGGCTGATGAAAAGGGTAAATTCATATCAGGGGAGTCATTGAGTGACGAACTGAATATATCCCGGACGGCCGTTTGGAAACATATATTGAAACTTAAGGAAGTAGGGTATACTATCAATGCTGTTCCAAGGCGTGGATATCAATTGGAAGGTTCCCTGGATTTTTACAGCAGATGCGCTATTGTCAGCCAATTAAATACAAAGGTTCTGGGGCGGGATTTAATTTTTTTGCATGAAATTGATTCCACAAATAACGAATTAAAACGTTTGGCTGCAAATGGCGCTCAGGAAGGGACTGTTGTCATAGCTGCAAAACAGACCGCAGGCAGAGGCAGAAGAGGAAGAGTTTGGAGTTCCGAAGAAAACATGGGGATATATATGTCTGTTTTATTAAAGCCGGATATCGCTCCCGGAGCAGTACAGGCAATAACACTGGCGGCATCAAGCGCGGTTTGCAGTACGATTGAACCCTATGTAGATGTTAAACCCGGTATTAAATGGCCTAACGATATATTATTGAATAACAGGAAGGTCTGTGGTATTCTAACAGAAATGACAGCGGAACCGGATAGGATTCATTCCATAATCCTCGGAATCGGGTTAAACGTAAATCATGCCGGCGAAGACTTTAAGGAAGAGTTAGGAGATACAGCCGCTTCTTTGAGAATGCATTTAAAGGTAAATATTTCCATGAGCAGTCTCGCGGCACAATTCCTTGAGGAAATGGAAAATCTTTATCTGGATTTTATAAAAAAACGCTGTACAACGAGATTTTTAAATATCTGGCGAAGCTTTTCAGCTACAATTGGCTATGATATTATTATTTATCAGAATGAAGATACCTGGCATGCCAGGGCGTTGGATGTTCTGGATGACGGACGCCTTCTTGTGGAGACGCAGGATGGGCGGCGTCAGGCTATAGCATCAGCTGAGATAACAATACGAAAAGCCGATTCCGAAGGCTAAAAAATGGAGGGAAAGATAAATGACACAAAGCAATAACCGTAATGCTCAGAATAACAATACCGGCAACCAGAAGCGAAATTTCAACCAACGCAGAGAGAATCAGCGTTCCAATTTCCGTAAAAATACTAAAAATGATTTTTATAAAAAGCCTCAACGGTATAATTCCGATAGTATGGTGGCAAGGATTGCAAAGCCAAAAAGGGAGGAATCGGTCGAGGATATCAGAATGGATATTGAAAAGCTTGAAAAAGAAATTCAGTTTGAAATAAAACAAATACGCAGTGTAAAGCTGGGGCTGTAGTAAAAATTGATTTTTAATATTTGAGATGTAAATTAAAAAATAAAATTAAAAATCGAATATACCCATAAACTGTGAAAAAGGTGGAGAATACCATATGCTGCTGGCTGTTGATGTAGGGAATACAAGCACAATAATTGGTCTTTTCAGCGGAAAAACGTTAAAATACCATTGGCGTATTTCAACTGATCCGGAAAGGACATCAGATGAAATCGGGATGCTGTTTTTGTCGTTGTTTCAATATACAGGTGAGGATATACAGTTGGTGAAGGATGTTATTATATGTTCTGTGGTTCCGCCCGTAATGCATTCGCTCATCAATGCGATTATCAAATATGTCAAAAAAGAACCTGTTCAGGTTGGCCCGGGTACAAAAACAGGAATAAATATAAAATATGAGAATCCGAGGGAAGTTGGCGCAGATAAAATTGTAAATGCCGTTGGAGCTCTTAAGTTATATGGAGGACCTGTTATCATTGTGGATTTTGGCACGGCAACCACATTTTGCGCGGTAAATGCGAACAGTGATTATTTGGGCGGTATAATCTGCCCGGGAATAAAAATCTCCGCTGAGGCATTGTTTGAGAAGGCTTCCAAGTTACCCAGAGTGGAGATTATAGAGCCGCAAAGGATTATTGGAAGGAATACCGTATCCAGCATTCAGGCCGGTTTGTTTTACGGATACATTGGCCAGGTGGAATACCTTGTTAAAAAAACGAAAGAGGAAATGCGGGAAGATAATGTTAAGGTTGTAGCAACGGGCGGATTTGCCAGATTAATGGCAACAAAATGCCTGTGCATTGACGAGGTGAACCGAATGCTGACAATGGAAGGGCTGAAGGAAGTTTATTATATGAATGTAAAAGTATGAGAACAAAAGGTATAATTTTCATGTTAAAAGCCCAAATTATATAGAGAATATAATAAGGGAGAATTGTTTCTGTGGCAAATAGAAGCAATACAAAGATATTTGACGAAAACCCAAGCATTTTAAAAATAGATTAATCTAATTGCGAATATGGGCCATATTTAACTGAAATTACAGAGTTAAAGCGTTTGCCTGAAAACAAAAATCTATATTAATATTGTATTAGCACTCAATAGAGGTGAGTGCTAATATTTTGACAGGAAAACGCCGGTCATTACCGGAAATTGAATAAGGAGGGTATATTATGAAAATTAAACCTTTAGCTGACAGAGTGGTAGTAAAAATGATTGAAGCGGATGAGACCACAAAAAGCGGAATAGTCCTTCCGGGTTCTGCAAAGGAAAAGCCTCAGGTCGCTGAAGTAAAAGCAGTAGGCCCTGGTACGGAAGAAGTGAAAATTGAAGTCAAGGTTGGCGACAGGGTGCTGATCAGCAAGTACTCAGGGACTGAAGTCAAAATGGACGGTATTGAATACACCATTTTAAAACAAAACGATGTCCTTGCTATCGTAGAATAAGGAGGGAATATCAATGGCAAAACAGATAATTTTTGGCGAAGAAGCAAGAAAAGCATTGGAAGTTGGGGTAAACAAGCTGGCAGATACTGTAAAAGTAACGCTGGGCCCTAAAGGAAGAAATGTAGTTCTGGATAAGAAATTCGGTTCTCCTATGATTACGAATGACGGTGTAACCATTGCGAAAGAAATTGAACTGGAAGATAAGTTTGAAGACATGGGCGCCCAATTGGTTAAGGAAGTTGCAACAAAAACCAATGATGTTGCCGGTGACGGAACAACAACGGCAACTCTTCTTGCTCAGGCTATTGTTCGTGAAGGTTTGAAAAATGTTGCCGCCGGCGCAAATCCCATGATTCTTAAAAAGGGAATCAGTAAGGCTGTTGATGTTGCCGTAAAAGGAATTGAAGAAATCAGCCAGAAGGTAAAAGGTAAGGAAGATATTACAAGAGTAGCTTCCATTTCGGCAAATGATGAAGAAATCGGAACCTTAATTGCGGATGCAATGGATAAAGTAACCAATGACGGTGTAATAACAGTCGAAGAATCCAAAACGATGGGAACAAGCCTTGAAGTTGTTGAAGGAATGCAGTTTGACCGCGGTTATGTTTCCTCTTACATGGTAACCGATACCGATAAGATGGAGGCCATACTTGACGAGCCCTATATTCTTATTACCGACAAGAAACTGACAAATATACAGGAAATTTTACCTATTCTCGAACAAATTGTACAGCAGGGCAAAAAGCTTGTGATTATTGCAGAAGATGTTGAAGGTGAAGCACTGGCAACCCTCGTTGTAAATAAATTAAGAGGAACCTTCACCTGTGTTGCGGTAAAAGCTCCGGGATTCGGCGACAGAAGAAAGGAAATGCTTCGTGATATTGCCATCCTGACAGGCGGACAGGTTATAACCGAAGAACTAGGTCTGGACTTAAAGGAAGCTTCAATGGATCAATTGGGCCGCGCTTCAAAGATTGTTGTTCAAAAGGAGAACACAATCATTGTTGATGGCGCCGGCGATCAGAAGTCTATTAAGGACAGAATAGCATCCATAAAATCTCAGATTGAAGAAACCACTTCGGATTTTGATCGTGAAAAGCTTCAGGAAAGGCTGGCGAAACTTTCCGGAGGCGTTGCTGTCATTCAGGTAGGCGCTGCGACAGAAACCGAAATGAAAGAAAAGAAACTCAGAATTGAAGACGCTCTTGCCGCAACACGTGCTGCAGTTGAAGAAGGTATTGTGGCAGGCGGAGGGATAGCCTTTATCAACGTACTGTCCGAAGTAGCCTCCTTGGCGGGTTCCCTTTACGGAGACGAAAAAACCGGTGCGAAAATTATTGAAAAAGCCCTTGAAGAGCCGGTTCGTCAGATTGCTGCGAATGCCGGGCTGGAAGGTTCGGTTATTGTTGACAAGGTAAAAGGAAGCAAAGCGGGAGTAGGCTTTGATGTTCTATCCGAAAAATATGTGGATATGCTTGAAGCCGGTATTGTTGACCCGGCTAAGGTAACACGTTTTGCTCTGCAGAATGCCGCATCGGTTGCTGCAATGGTACTGACCACTGAAAGTCTGGTTGCGGATATCCCTGAAAAAGAGCCTCCAATGCCAGGCGGAGGTATGGGCGGCGGAATGCCCGGGATGATGTAAAAATATTTGGAAGCAGGGGGATGGTTTTTTGCTTCCTTCTCCGACGGAAGGAAGCAAAAGAACCGTCCCCCTATTGACAAATGGCTATTAATAAGATAATATTAGTTAAAACAAAATATTTTTGAAACTATTGATTGAGAATAGTAGCATAAGGTATTTTATCCATAGAGAACTGCAGGCGGTGGGATTGCGGTGTTAAAGCTTATTGTGAATGGACTCATGAGGGCGATGCTGAAATGAAAAAAGTATGCAAGCCGGGAACTTCACCCGTTATCAAGGAAGCATGTATGTTTGTGCATGGGTAAAAGTGGCGTTTAACGCAAATCAGGTGGTACCGCAGAGATAACAGTCTTTGTCCTTTATATAGGGCAAGGGCTTTTTTAATTTTAAAATTTTATAGAAAGGGATGAAAACAATGACAACAGTACCGTACAAAATCTATCTGAAAGAAGAGGAACTACCACGGAAATGGTATAATTTGAAAGCAGTGATGAAAGAACTCCCGGATCCTTTTCTTCATCCGGCTACATTAAAACCTTGTACTGCTGAAGATCTGAAGCCTGTATTCTGCGAAGAGCTTGTAAAACAGGAAATGAACACAAATGATAAGTATATTGAAATTCCGGAAGAACTTATGGATTTTTACAAAATGATACGTCCCTCACCTTTAATCCGTGCTTATAATCTGGAGAAGATGCTGGATACACCTGCGGAGGTTTATTACAAATTTGAGGGTACCAATACATCCGGGTCCCACAAATTGAATTCAGCAGCGGCACAGGTATACTATGCGAAGAAGCAGAGGCTGCCAAGTCTTACAACAGAAACGGGCGCCGGTCAATGGGGTACTGCTCTTGCAATGGCCTGTGCATATTATGGTATTTCCTTAACGGTTTATATGGTAAAGGTATCTGCCGAACAGAAGCCCTACCGGAAAGCTGTAATTGAAACTTACGGAGGAAAAGTAATACCTTCTCCATCCGACACGACGGATATAGGTAAAAAAATACTGGCCGAAAACCCGGGCACGGGAGGTTCTCTGGGCTGCGCTATATCAGAAGCCATGGAAGTATCCCTGAAATCCGGCAATTGCAGGTATGTATTAGGCAGTGTACTGGATCATGTTCTTCTGCATCAATCCATTATTGGTGAAGAAACAAAAGCCGCCTGTGAGAAATACGGCATCCAGCCGGATATAATAATAGGCTGTGTTGGAGGCGGTTCAAACTTCGGTGGCTTAATAGCTCCATTTATGGGTGAAAAAATCGCGGGGAAAAACAATATTTGTTTTATTGGTGTTGAGCCTGCGTCCTGTCCGTCTCTGACCAGGGGAAGATATGCATATGATTTTGGCGATACCGGTAAAACCACTCCATTAATGAAAATGTATACACTGGGTTCGGGTTTCATTCCCTCGCCGAATCATGCCGGAGGTCTCAGATATCATGGCATGAGTCCCATTATGTCGAAACTGTATGCCGACGGTTATTTTGAAGCACGTACGGCTGAGCAGACAAAGGTATTTGAGGCGGCAACGGCGTTTGCGCGCTGCGAAGGGATCCTGCCTGCGCCTGAATCCTCCCATGCTCTGAAAGTCGCGATGGATGAAGCGATCAAATGTAAAGAGACCGGTGAGAAGAAGACAATTATATTCGGGTTATCCGGTACGGGATATTTCGATCTGTCCGCATATATGAGTTATAACGATGGAACAATGACGGACTATATTCCTACGGATGAAGATCTGGAAAAAGGATTCGCTACACTTCCAAAAGTATAATATATATTAAACTTATATAGAAAAACATATGGATTCATTGAATTATGGGAGACAGAAAATGTCTCCCTTTCTTATGGTGGTCTCCTGCCCATCCTCTTACGAATACTATAATTGAAGCAGAAAGCTTCGATATGCTATAATGTTTTCAAGAAAAGGTTTAAAAGGTGTCATCAAGGAGGAACACATGAACACAGAACTGTTTCCGAAGACATGGCAGGAGTTTATGAACAATTCCGGTTATATGCCCGTGGTAATCAATTCCATTGAACGCCACTTTGATGCGGATTGGTCTCAAACGCAGAGTCATCACCGTTATTATGAAATGGTTTATGTCAAAAAAGGTATAGCGGTCTTTGAAATTGATGGTATAAAAACAACTCTTGCTCCAAATGACATTATCATTATAAAGCCACAGAAGGTTCACACGCTAACGGTACAGGATAACAGCATCTGTGAATTTATTGTACTGCATTTTTCCTTTACGTCCGGAAATGGCAAAAGGGGAATATCCTATCCTTCTGAAATCTCAATGGAGGATTTTATAAATTTTTTTACAGGGCATCATACAGGTCCGTTTCTTAAGCTTAAAGTAAATCATAAAAACGAAATAATTACACTTCTGAACCGTATTGTAACCGAGCAGGCCGAAGAACAGTTCGGAAGTGAGTTTTTAGTCTACCTTTTTATTCTGGAACTATTTGTTATGATATCCCGGGTGTTAAAACTGGAATGGGAGAGAAGCATTACGGATGACAACCCGAAGCAAAAGGAACTGGTTCAGCTGGCGGAACAGTATATCCGTGATTATTTTGAACGCGAAATAAGCCTGAAGGATATCTGCGGATACGTTTTTCTTAGTCCCGGGTACTTTGTGCGTATTTTTAAAAGGGAAACGGGACATACCCCCATAAATTATCTTATTAATATAAGAGTTGAGCGTGCGAAAGAGCTGCTGGCCGAATCTGACGTAAAGGCAAGTGACATTGCCCTGAGTGTCGGTTTTTCCAACCAGCAGCGTCTAAACGAAACCTTCAAGAAAATCACCGGTATGACGCCGATAGAATACAGAAAGAGCAGGGGACGGTTCTCTGTTTGACAACACCCTGCTGATATGATATCATATCAGCAGGGTGATTTTTATGCCAAGAGTGGCAAGAAAAAAAAGTGAGAGTTCAATTTATCATATCATGGTGAGAGGAATAAATCAGCAGAGCATTTTCGAGGATGATGGAGATTACAGAAAATTTATAGATATACTTGATACATATCAAAAAAAGATAAATTTTCAAGTATATGCATATTGCCTGATGGATAACCATATACATTTGTTAATCAAAGAAGGAGAAGAAGAGATCTCTAATACAATGAAAAGGATAGGCACGAGTTACGTGTACTGGTATAATTGGCAATATAACAGAAAAGGGCATTTGTTTCAGGATCGATACAAGAGTGAAACGGTTGAAAATGATGATTACTTTCTTACTGTACTAAGATATATACATCAGAATCCGGTAAAAGCAGGATTAACGAAAAATATCGAATCGTACCATTGGAGCAGCTATATTGAGTATACTGAAATAGAAAAAGCAGGCATTGTCCATACTGAATTTGTACTTGGAATGTTTGATCAAGATAGGGAAAGAGCTATTAAGAGATTTTTAGCATTTAATGCTGAACTAAATAATGATAAGTGCCTTGAAGTAGCTGAAAAAAGAAAAACTCTGTCAGATAAAGAGATAAGGCAATTAGTATTGAATAGGTATAATATGGATTTAGCAACACTTCAAAATCGACCCCAAAAAATTCAGATAGAAGTTTTAAAGTACCTGAAGGAACTGGATGGAAGCTCATTTAGACAGTTATCAAGATTGACAGGGTTTACTGTGAATAAAATATTCAGAGCATAGAACGAAGAACCGTCCCCTATAATAAAAAAATCAAATCCCTTGACAAACAAAAGGTTACGGTGATAAAATATTTCAGTGTCTGTTTTCAGCATGATATTCATGCTGTTTTTGCGTATGCGGGTTGGCTTGTGTCAGTTGTATGAGACTTCGCAATTAACTGCTGAAAAAAGTGGTTCTGTGGCAATTACGGATACGATCGTGCATTTTAATAGCACGGTATATCAGGAAAAAGAAAAATCGGAGGGAATGAAGCCGTGTTGGAGGCTCTGAAGCGTTGCGATAAAACCGTCGGTATGAAACAAACCATGAAGGCTGTGGAAGCAGATAAGGTTCAGATGGTTTATATTGCAAAGGATGCAGATGAGCGGCTGGTTTCAAAAATTCTGGACGCCTGCAGGGAAAAAGGAATCCAGATCCACAGTGCAGATAATATGAAGATGCTTGGAAAAGCCTGTGGAATAGATGTTGGAACTGCTGTTGCCGCTATTTTAAATGAATAAATACAAGAAAAAGTATTTTTCTTCTGAAGTAAAAGGAAGATTAAATAGAAAAAATTATAAGGAGGTGAAAATGAATGCCGACATTTAATCAATTGGTCAGAAAGGGAAGAGAAAAAGCAACAAAGAAGTCAACTGCCCCGGCCCTTCAATACGGAATGAATTCTTTAAAGAAGGAAACCATACCGATGAACAGCCCGCAGAAACGTGGTGTTTGTACTGTTGTAAAAACTACAACGCCGAAAAAACCGAATTCCGCTCTCCGTAAGGTTGCAAGGGTTCGTTTGACAAATCAGATTGAAGTTACCGCATATATACCAGGTATCGGACACAACCTGCAGGAACATAGTGTTGTGTTGATTCGTGGGGGACGTGTAAGGGACTTACCCGGCGTACGTTACCATATTATACGTGGAACTCTTGATACGGCAGGTGTTGCAAAGAGAATGCAGAGCCGTTCAAAGTATGGAGCCAAGAGACCTAAAAAATAGGTATTGTATGATCGAATTGAAAACTTTAATACAGGATGCTACGGCGTGCTTCAGCGCGTTGATTCCATATAGATTAATTTTTATTGAACAACTGCTGAGCGCTGACGCCCTGGAAAATCCGGGACGAGTACCTGTGATACGCAGGCTTGGCCTGTCGGTTATCATGTAAAGGAGGGAAGGAAAGTGCCAAGAAGAGGACATGTGCCCAAGCGGGATGTTTTACCCGATCCAATCTATAATGATAAAGTGGTTACAAAGTTAATCAACAATATTATGTTGGATGGCAAAAGAGGTGTTGCCCAGAAAATCGTTTACGATGCATTCGAAATCATCCGTGAAAAAATAGGAAAGGAACCATTGGAAGTATTTGAACAGGCGCTTAACAACATTATGCCGGTTCTGGAAGTCAAGGCAAGAAGAGTTGGCGGTGCTACCTATCAGGTTCCCATGGAAGTTCGCCCTGAAAGAAGGCAGGCACTTGGTCTTCGCTGGCTGACGAATTATTCGCGTCAAAGAAGCGAACGTACCATGAGTGCAAGGCTGGCCGGAGAACTTATGGATGCTGTTAACAATGCAGGCAGCGCTGTTAAAAAGAAAGACGATACTCATAAGATGGCGGAAGCCAATAAAGCATTTGCACATTACAGGTGGTAATCTGCATTTACACATTTTGAAAGGAGGACATTGATGCCTCGGGAATTTAGTCTGGCAAATACGCGGAATATTGGTATTATGGCGCATATAGATGCAGGTAAGACAACCACCACGGAGCGTATCCTGTTCTATACCGGCCGTGTTCATAAAGTTGGAGAAGTGCATGAAGGTGCTGCTACGATGGACTGGATGGAGCAAGAACAGGAAAGAGGAATAACAATTACATCAGCGGCAACAACTGCCCAGTGGAAGGGAAACAGGGTAAACATTATAGATACGCCGGGGCACGTTGACTTTACAGTAGAAGTGGAAAGATCCCTACGGGTATTGGACGGATCTGTAACTCTCTTTTGTGCAAAAGGCGGTGTTGAACCCCAATCTGAAACTGTTTGGCGGCAAGCTGATAAATATAGAGTTCCGAGAATTGCTTATGTAAATAAAATGGACATTATGGGAGCCGATTTTTTTAATTGTATTCAAATGATGAAAAATCGATTGAAAGCAAATGCTGTTGCTGTTCAGCTTCCTATAGGAAAGGAAGATCATTTCCAGGGTATTATTGACCTTGTGGAGATGAAAGCCTATTACTATCGGGATGATATGGGCAAGGAGATTGAAGAACTGGATATACCTGACGACATGAGGCAGCTGGCTGAAGAACATCATGCAAAACTGGTTGAGGCGATTTCCGAACAGGACGAAGAATTGATGATGAAATACCTGGAAGGCGAGGAACTGACAAAAGAAGATATTGTGAAGGGAATTCGTCTGGCCACTATTAATGTGCATATGATTCCTGTTACTTGTGGTTCTTCGTATAAAAACAAGGGAGTGCAGAAATTACTGGATTGTGTGATTGATTTCATGCCGTCCCCACTGGATGTACCGCCTGTCAAGGGGCTTTATCCGGAGGATGACGGGGAGCAGGAAGAAATTGAACGCAGGGCTGATGACAATGCTCCGTTTTCTGCTTTAGCGTTTAAAATTATGGCCGATCCATATGTTGGGAAGTTAGCGTTTTTCAGGGTTTATTCCGGACAATTGAACGCGGGATCATATGTGCTTAATTCAACAAAAGGTAAGCGTGAGCGTATAGGAAGGATCCTGCAGATGCATGCAAACCACCGGGAAGAAATTCCTACGGTTTATGCCGGTGATATTGCGGCAGCTGTCGGTCTGAAGGTTACAACCACAGGTGATACCCTTTGTGATGAAAACCATCCTATTATTCTGGAATCCATGGATTTCCCCGAGCCTGTTATTAACGTAGCTATTGAGCCAAAAACAAAGGCAGGACAGGAGAAAATGTCCGTTGCTCTTCAGAAGCTGGCTGAAGAAGATCCAACCTTCCGGGTTTCCACAAATCAGGAAACCGGCCAGACCATTATCGCGGGAATGGGTGAGCTTCATCTTGAGATCATTGTTGATCGTATGCTTCGTGAATTTAAAGTTGAAGCCAATGTTGGAAAGCCCCAGGTTGCCTATAAGGAAACAATTCGGAAAGCCGTAGAGGCCGAAGGGAAATTCATCAGGCAGTCAGGCGGCCGTGGTCAGTATGGTCATTGTAAGATTGAGGTGGAACCACTGCCGTCCGGTGGCGGTTATGAGTTTGTAAACGCAATTGTGGGCGGAGTAATTCCGAAAGAATATATACCCGCTATTGACGCAGGTATACGCGATGCTATGAATACGGGTGTTATTGCGGGTTATCAGGTGTTAGACATCAAGGTCAGGCTGTTTGATGGCTCTTACCATGAGGTTGATTCATCCGAAATGGCTTTTAAAATTGCAGGCTCCATGGCTTTCAAGGAAGCAATGAAAAAGGCCGATCCTGTTTTGCTGGAACCTGTTATGAAGGTTGAGGTAACCACCCCTGAAGAATATATGGGCGATGTTATTGGCGATTTAAATTCACGCCGGGGACGTATTGAAGGCATGAACGCCCGTGCAGGGGCACAGATTATTTCCGCATTTGTACCCTTAAGCGAGATGTTCGGATATGCGACGGAACTCCGTTCACGATCCCAGGGACGTGCGATTTATTCAATGCAGTTTGACCATTACTCAGAAGTTCCAAGGAACATTCAGGATCGGATTATGGATGGAAGCAAGCCTAAGGACTAGAGAATGGATTGACAGAACAGGATAAAGTGTTATAGTATATTTTATGATCGGCTTTTTGTAGGCGAGAAAGCCAAACTACCCTGGGATAAGGGTTAAAAACACCAGTTGAATTATAATTGAACAAATTATATAATAATCATCAGTTATTGAACTGTGTAAGGAGGAGAATTTCGATGGCAAAAGCTAAATTCGAAAGAAGCAAACCCCATGTAAACATTGGAACCGTTGGTCATGTTGACCATGGTAAGACCACTTTGACTGCGGCAATCACAAAAGTTTTGTCTTTTGGAGACAAAAATATTGTAGTTAAGGCATACGATCAGATTGATTCTGCACCTGAAGAAAAGGAAAGAGGAATTACCATCAATACCGCCCATGTCGAGTATGAAACAAAGAACCGGCATTACGCCCACGTAGACTGTCCTGGTCATGCCGACTATGTTAAGAACATGATTACAGGTGCAGCCCAGATGGATGGTGCAATTCTGGTTGTTTCCGCTGCGGATGGCCCAATGCCCCAAACCCGTGAGCATATTCTTCTGTCTCATCAGGTTGGAGTTAATTATATGGTTGTATATCTGAACAAATGTGACCAGGTTGATGACGAAGAATTGATTGAATTGGTTGAAATGGAATTAAGGGAACTGCTAAGTGAATATGAATTTCCCGGTGATGATATACCTATCATCCGTGGTTCCGCTTTGGAAGCACTTGAATGTGAGTCCACCGACCAAAATGATCCGAAATACAAATCCATTCTTGAATTAATGGAGGCAGTAGATTCATATATTCCAACTCCTGAGCGTGCTACAGACCTTCCGTTCCTGATGTCTGTTGAAGATGTTTTCACAATTACCGGTCGTGGAACCGTTGCTACCGGCAGAGTTGAAAGAGGAACCCTGAAAGTCGGCGAAGAAGTGGAAATAGTTGGTCTTGCCGATGCTCCAAGAAAAACCACTGTTACCGGTGTTGAAATGTTCAGAAAGCTTTTGGATCAGGCTTTTGCCGGTGATAATATCGGTGCTCTGTTAAGAGGTGTTCAGAGAACTGAAATTGAAAGAGGACAGGTTCTGGCAAAACCAGGTTCAATCACCCCTCATACCGAATTTACGGCGGAAGTATATGTTCTGACAAAGGAAGAAGGCGGAAGGCATACTCCTTTCTTTAACGGATACAGGCCACAGTTCTTCTTCAGAACAACAGACGTTACGGGAAACATTAAGCTTCCTGAAGGTGTTGAAATGGTTATGCCCGGTGATAATATCACAATGGAGATTAACCTTATTACACCTATTGCTCTGGAAAAAGGACAAACATTCTCCATTCGTGAAGGTGGAAGAACTGTTGGAGCAGGCCGTGTAGCAGACGTTAAAAAATAATTTTCCCTGGGAATGTCAGAAAGCCGGATGGATACCATCCGGCTTTTTTGCCAAAGAAGACAATGGAAACGTCCCCCTGTCTCCCTCCCTGGCCTCTCTGATAACCTATAACCTGCTAGCCTGTCCATAATAAAACATTGAAATTGAGGGGATCCCGGAGTATAATTATAATACCTTGTGTCTTATAATAACGAATGTAATTTTACGTAAGCAATAACAACGTCACCGTTTTACAAATAGCATCTTATAACAAATCGGTATTTAGTCGTACATAATAGCTGTATTTTATTTGATATTATCCGATATAAGTTAGGGTATGGTTATTATTGATCTCTTGGAGCATATTGAAAGGATTTGATACTTAATGACACAGGAGAAATGCAGGCAAAAGACATATAGCTTACCTCTTTTGCCACTCAGGGGGCTTGTTATATTTCCACATATGATACTTCATTTTGATGTTGGCCGCCCAAGGTCGATAAAAGCTTTGGAAGAAGCCATGATGAAGGATCAGATGATTTTTCTCTCCGCGCAGAAGGATCCCGGTATTGAAGAACCGGGCTATGATGATGTCTATTCTGTAGGTACTATTGCGAAAATAAAACAATTGCTAAGACTTCCCGGTGATACAATCCGGGTGCTGGTGGAAGGTCTTGAACGTGCCAAGGTTGTTGAATATCTTTCAGATGAGCCGTATTATCAGGTAGTGGTAAAGGAATGCCAGAATCCGAAAAATCTGTCCAGAAAATCTGAAACGGAAGCTTTAATACGTCAGGTCATAAGCTATTTTGAAAAATATGCAAAATTGACTAATCGCATACCGGCAGACACCACCTTTACAGTGTCGACCATGGAGGATTACGCAAGGCTATCCGATGTAATTGCCGCCAATATGATGCTTAAGCTGGAGCAAAAACAACGTATTCTGAAGGAGATTTCACCTAAAAAGCGATTGGAAAGGCTTCTTGAAACACTGGTAAAGGAAATTGAAATTTTGGAAGTTGAACGCAATATTAATCACAAGGTACGGCAACAGATTGATAAAAGCCAGAAAGAGTACTATCTCCGCGAGCAGCTTAAAGCCATTCAGAATGAATTGGGTGAGGGAGAACAGCACAATGATGATATTCAGGAATACCGTGAAAAGATAGAAAAAGCAGGACTCCCAAAGGATGCCGAAACCAAGGCGTTTAAGGAATTGGACAGGCTTTCCAGATTGCACTCCTCTTCGGCTGAAAGCGGTGTAATACGTACTTTTCTGGATTGGATAGTCGAATTGCCATGGAATATAAAAACTGAAGAAAATCTGGATTTGGTTAATGCTGAAAAAATTCTGGAAGAAGATCATTATGGTTTAAGCAAGGTAAAGGAACGCATGGTGGAATACCTGGCTATACGGAAATTAAAAAACGGTCTCCATGGTCCGATTATCTGTCTGTCAGGACCTCCCGGAGTTGGAAAAACATCTATTGCCCGTTCAATCGCAAAAGCTCTTAATCGCAATTATGTGCGTATGTCACTGGGCGGAATTCGCGATGAAGCCGAGATCAGAGGTCACAGGCGCACTTATGTCGGAGCGCTGCCGGGTAGAATTATCAATGCCATAAAGCAGGCCGGTTCCAAAAACCCTTTGATACTTTTAGATGAAATCGATAAAATGTCCAATGATTTCAGAGGCGATCCGGCCTCTGCCATGCTGGAAGTGCTCGACGGAGAGCAGAATAAGGAATTCAGGGATCATTACCTGGAGATTCCATTTGATCTTTCGGATGTGATGTTTTTAACTACAGCTAATTACAGGGACGCAATTCCACGTCCGCTTCTGGATAGAATGGAAGTTATTGAAATATCGGGGTATGTCGAAGAGGAGAAAGTGCAGATTGCCCTTCGGCATCTGATTCCAAAGCAAATAATGAACCATGGGCTTCAGGTAAGACATATCCGTTTTGATGAAGGAGCGGTAAGAGATATTATAAACTATTATACCCGTGAGGCGGGGGTAAGAAATCTGGAGCGCCAGATTTCGACCGTATGCCGTAAGGTGGCTAAAATCATAGTATCGGAGGAGAAAAAAACAGTAAGAATTACCCGACAGAGCCTGAATAAATATCTTGGAAGTAAAAAGTTTTTATATGATATGGCTGGGGAAAAGGATGAGGTTGGTATTGCCCGAGGGCTTGCATGGACACCGGCAGGCGGAGATACCTTATCCATTGAAGTAAATCTGATGCCAGGAGATGGTGTGGTTGAGCTGACGGGGCAACTGGGTGATGTAATGAAAGAGTCTGCGAGAATTGCCAGAAGCTTCGTTCGTTCCATAGCTGAGTCCATAGGAATTGACAGGGATTTTCACAGTAAATACGATATGCACATTCATGTTCCCGAGGGGGCTATTCCAAAGGATGGACCATCTGCCGGCATAACCCTTGCAACTGCCATGATTTCCGCTTTGACAAGGATTCCTGTCAGGAGAAATGTTGCGATGACGGGTGAAATAACGCTGCGTGGGAAGGTTCTTCCCATTGGGGGATTGAAGGAAAAAGTGCTTGCTGCGAATAGAGCAGGAGTAAATACTGTCCTGTTACCAATGGAAAACAAAAAGGATATAGAAGAGATCCCTGAAAATGTTCGTCAAAAAGTCAGGTTGATGCCGGTTTCATCAATGGAGCAGGTCATAAGAACCGCATTGGTCAGGTATCCGCTTCCTAAAAAAGGAGACAACATGGAGGGCATGAAGGATAATGAAATAATCTCTAAACAGAAAGCGGAAGATGAAGCAGCTGTTGCGCTGGAACAGTAACAAGGGGAAGACAGGAGAGACAGGGAGAGACAGGGAGAGACAGGAAGCGTCCCCCTGTCTCTCCCTGTCTCTGTGTTGCGGTTGACCGTTGTCATATGCTATAATAGGATTAAATTTCCGACGTATTATGGAGGGCAAATATGCTGATAATCAACGGTAAAATTCTTGCAATGTCTGATACGATAGAACAAGCAAAGAAAAACGAATCTGTTACAACATATGATAAGGGTTATATTTTTATAGAAAACGGAAAAATTACAGCAATAGGTCCGATGTCCGAATGCCTCGAGATAACGGATGTTATTGATGCAAAGGGCAGGTATGTCATGCCTGGGTTAATTGATGCACATGCCCACGTCGGGCTGTGGGAAGACTCGGTTGGATTTGAAGGCGATGACGGAAATGAGTCAACAGATCCTGTAACCCCTCATCTTAGGGGAATAGACGGGATTTATCATTCCGATCGTTCCTTTGAAGAAGCACGTCAATGGGGTGTAACGACTGTAATATGCGGACCTGGCAGTGCTAATGTAATATGCGGTCAATTCGCTGCTTTAAAGACATTCGGACGATCGGTGGACGAGATGGTTTTTAAGGAGCCATGTGCATTGAAAGTGGCTTTTGGTGAAAACCCGAAAGTGGTACACCATGAAAAGAATCATACTCCCAGCACGAGAATGGCAACAGCAGCAATATTAAGAGAGCAGCTTTACAAAGCGAAAGAATATATGGAAGCATGGGAAGAATATAATACAGATAAGGAAGAAAAGGAAAAACCAGAATATGACATCAGGCTTGAGGCTTTGATACCTGCCTTAAAGAGGGAATTAATTGTAAAGGTTCACGCCCACAGGGCTGATGATATTCTCACGGCTATCCGTATTGCGAAAGAATTTAATCTTTGTATTACTATTGAACATTGTACCGAAGGTTATCTTATATCCGAAGTGTTAAAAGAGAACCAAATAAAAGTAATTCTGGGTCCGTTGTTAACCGAACGATCCAAGGTTGAATTAAAAAATCAGAATATAGAAGCCCCCGGAATTCTGGCCAGGGCAGGTGTGCCTGTTGCCATAATGACCGATCATCCATGCGTTCCTATTCAGCATTTATTGCTTAGTGCGGCTGTTGCCGTCAGGGAGGGTATGACAGAGAAGGATGCCTTGATGGCAGTGACAATAAATGCCGCCAGAGCAGGAGGAATTGAAGAACGCGTAGGGAGCCTTGAGGTTGGCAAAGATGCCGATATCATTATTTTTAGCGGACACCCCTTTGATTATAAGACGAAAGTCGATGTAACAATCATTAACGGGGAAGTAGTATACCACCGCCAATAAATATGGGAGGATTCTATGAACCCGATATTAAAATTTTACCGGAAAATTATAGAAAATGTTTTCACACATTTAAATGGATGCTCAAAGCCGGGCGGAATTGTTTTTCTGGGAGACTCCATTACGGATTTCTTCCGCGTAAATGAATTCTTTCACGGTGTATATGTCATTAACAGGGGTATTAGCGGAGATACAACCGATGGTATACTGAACCGGCTGCCTGAAAGCGTATATGAACTTTCCCCGGCAAAGGTTTTTTTGATGATAGGTACAAATGATCTTGGCGATAAAAAACCGGTAGAATACATTGTGAAAAATGTTGGGAAAATTATTGAAAACATACGTCATAACTGCCCTGACACCTTGATTTTTCTGGAGTCGGTATATCCGATTTCACTAGCCCGGGATAAAAAAATTAAGAAGTTTATTGTAGGAAAAAGGAATAATGAAAAAATATGCCGTCTAAATTACAGATTGAAAACATTGGCGCAGGAAATGGGCATTAACTATATTGATATGTACAGTCACCTTATAGATGATTCGGGAAATATTCGCCTGGAATACACTGTGGAAGGTTTGCATCTGACTGTTCAGGGCTATATGGTGGTAGCAGATGTTCTGAAACCCTATGTATTTAGTTCCTTATAACTATTTTTACTGCGACATCTTCGGCAACCGGTTTACTGAAAAGGTAGCCTGGTATTTGCTGCATTATGTTTTGCCAGATAACTTAATTGTTCTTTTTCTTCAACTCTTTCCGCAACTACTGTTAATCCCGATTGAATCCCCATGATATTAATTGATCCTGTAATGGTGTTTTCGTTTATATCAGGTATATGTTCATTCATAAAAACTTGTCGATTTTTAGGGTGCTAATCGGAAGGTTTTTAATATATATATATGGAAGGGAGTAACCCTTGCCGAAATCATCAAGAGCAAAATGTATACCGCGACTACGTAATTTATGCATTTTTAAGTCAATCACAATAATGCATAAAATTATTAATGACAGTTGACATTTTATTAAATAATAAGTATAATAAATATGTAATGATTACAATATAGTTATTATTACAATAATATAATTTGAGGAAAGCAGGGTGAATAGGTGGCCAGTATTAATGAAATAAAGGGTTTTCTGTCACAAAAGAATGTAAAGCCCTCATATTCCAGGTTAAAGGTTATGGAATATCTTATAAGATACCGTAATCACCCCACAGTTGATGAAATATACAGCAAACTTGTCAAAGAAATCCCGACTCTTTCAAAAACAACGGTATATAATACTTTGAACCTGTTTGTAGATGAAAACCTGGCTATACCCATTAGTATTGATAGCAATGAAATGAGGTATGATGCCACGGTTGAGCAGCATGGGCATTTTAAATGCGAGAGGTGCGGAAAAATTTATGATTTCTCCGTAGATATTGATAAAATTAAGCCTGAAGAACTGGAAGGATTTATAGTACGAAATAAAAGTGTTAATTATAAAGGCATATGTCCACATTGCCTTAATAATGATAAAAATAATATTAGTTGAGGAGGTTTTTATGAAAACATTAAAAGGAACTAAAACAGCTGAAAACTTGTTGAAATCATTTGCAGGAGAGTCACAGGCACGTAACAGGTATACTTTTTATGCCTCCGTTGCCGACAAGGAAGGGTTTAAACAGATTAAAAACATTTTTATTGAAATAGCGGATAATGAAAAAGAACATGGCAAAAGATTCTATAAATACCTGTTGGAAGGGATGAAGGAAGAGCTGCCAACAACAATAAATATTATCGCCGACTATCCTGTGGCTCAGGGGGTAACCCTTGAAAATCTGAAGGCTGCAGCCGGCGGAGAAAATGAGGAATGGAGCGAGTTATATCCGGAATTTGCGAATGTAGCTGATAAGGAAGGTTTTCCCGAAATAGCAAGTACATTCAGGATGATCGCTCTGGCAGAAAAAATGCATGAGATCAGGTTTAATAAACTAGCCGACAATATTTCCAATAATAAGGTATTCAGGAGGGATACTAAGGTTATGTGGAAATGCGGCAACTGCGGGTATGTTCATGAAGGTGCTGAGGCTCCGGAAAAGTGTCCTGCCTGTGTCCATCCACAGTCCTTCTTTGAGTTGTTTGTGGAAACCTATTGATTAATAACGGGGCTTAAAGAGGGTTCCCGCCCTGGAAGCCTATTTTTTCCGGTATCAATAGCTGCGTTTGAAGGATTTTTATTCAGCTTGATAGATCTAAACCTTATTTGGATTTATATTGAGTAAAAGGGTATCGTATTATTATATGGTACTCTTTTTTTCATATTAAAGAGTTGCATGGTTTATAACGGCATGTTGTAATTGCAAGCAATTGTTTCCGTTGCTATAATAGGCTTGAAAAAAACGGTGCAAAAAATCCGGGGAGGATAATATATGGAGAACAGATTCAAGGATTTTCAGAAAAAAAGAATGGTTATCTTCGGGGAACTGGTAAAAAGGTATTGGAACGGTAAACTGAATAAAGTAGAGGATTTGGATGCCCTTGCCAGGGAAATCAAGGAGAAGTATGAGTTTTTGGATGAGGATCTTCCCTTCATAAAGGATCATATACGGGTGGCAATGGGCCAGGATCCCAGGGATGGGGAAAATTTTAGCGATGAATTGAGCCTTATTCATAAGTCGAGGGAAATAAATAAACCGGTTATCTCGAAAATAGATGGTCCGTGCCGGTTTTGCGAGGATGAATCCAGACAATGCAAAGACTCCTGTAAATATGAATCCCATGTTTATAACCGCAATACCGGGCCTGTAATCATAAACAACAAGTGCCTGTCCTGCGGGCAATGTGTTACCGACTGCAACTTTGGGGCATTGGCCGACAAAATTGAATTCTTACCTGTGATCGATCTTTTAAAAAGCGGACAAAAACTTGTTTATGCTTCTGTCGCGCCTGCCATAGCCGGTCAGTTTGGGGATGACATTACAATGGGACAGCTCAGGACAGCCTTCAAATTAATTGGGTTTGCGGATATGATAGAAGTAGCTATGTTTGCGGACATACTTACCATTAAAGAGGCATTTGAATTCAACCATCTGGTGAAAAACAGGGAGGATTTTTTCTTAACCAGTTGTTGCTGCCCCGTTTGGTTTAATATGACAATGAAAAACTATAAGGATTTGTATGCATATATGTCGCCTTCGGTTTCGCCCATGATAGCTTCAGGCAGGGTTTTGAAACGGTTATATCCGGATGCGCGAGTGGTTTTCATTGCCCCATGCATAGCAAAAAAGGCCGAAGCTATGGAACCGGAACTAAAGGAAGCCATTGATTATGTCATTAATTTCAGGGAAATGAAGGAAATATTTGAGGTTTTGGAAATAGACCTGGCATCTCTTCCCGGTGATGAAAAAGATCAGGCATCCCTGGGGGGCAGGTTCTACGCAAGAACCGGAGGAGTCAGCTTTTCTGTAAAAACAGTGGTAAACCGTCTGGAACCTGCCCGTGTTATTAAACTGAAGGCGAAAAAAGTAGATGGGGTTACGGAATGTAAAGAGGTTCTGGATACGTTATCCCGGAAAAAAGATATCGGAGCGAACTTCATTGAAGGAATGGGGTGCAAAGGCGGATGTGTGGGAGGTCCCAGAACAAATATAGATGTAGAACGGGCAACGCGTATAGTAAATGAATTTGCGGAAGACTCACTTATTATGACACCCTTTGATAACCTGAATGTTATGAAAATATTGAAGCAGCTTGGAGTTGAGACTATTGAGGAAATTATAGAACGGAAGGATACTATTCGTTTGTTAACCAGAGGCCATTAAAGAGACTTAAGCCCTATTTTTTCGAAGTAATTTGTAATCACTTACAAACACCACTAATGATAATATTGTAAAATATACCGCGGGGATATATCTCATGCCTGCAGGAGCCGGGAAAGATTTCGGAAAATAGACACATAGGATGGAGAGAGGTTTGCTGTTTGATATATCCCTGCATACTTATTGCATTGATCATCAGGAATATGATATTATTAAGGATAGAAATAAATACCATTTTAATGATTTATGTAAAATGCAAGGAGTTTATAAAATGAAAAGTAATTATTGCCTTGTTCTTGCCGGAGGGGGAACCAGAGGAACTTATCAGGTTGGTGCATGGAATGCTATAAAAGAAATGAATATACCTGTTTCCGCCATTGCGGGTACTTCCATCGGCGCTATAAACGCTGCCTTTATGATTCAAGGCGATGCTGAAAAACTGGAGCAGCTTTATTATGATATTGAAGTTGGCGATGTAATAGATACTGAGGTTGAGGTCGGAGAAAACAAAAGTTTGTTTAATATAAACAATATTGTGCGGGTCGCAAGAGACTATATACGTCAGAAGGGTTTCAACAATGAACCTTTAAGAATACTTCTCGAACAGAATCTGGACATCGAAAAAATATATAATTCCAGTATTGATTTTGGTCTGGTAACATACTCGGTTAAAGACCATAAACCAGTCGAAATTTTTAAAAAGGATATTAAAAAAGATGAATTAATAGGTTATATTCTGGCTTCTGCCTGCTTTCCAATATATAAGGCCCAAAAAATAGGCGAAAACACTTTTCTGGATGGCGGTTTATATGATAACCTGCCCATTAATATGCTTATCAGGGAAGGATATAGGAAATTTATTGCTTTAGATATATCCTGGATTGGAATAAAAAGAAATCTTATCAGCAAGGAAGCTTATATTAAGCTAATAAGACCTTGCGAGTCAATTGGCGGAATATTTGAATTTGACAAGGACAGGATGAAAAAAAACATGCGGATGGGATATCTTGATACACTAAGGGCTTTCTGCAAGCTTCAGGGTCACAGGTATTATTTCAGAACGGCTGATTTTAATAAGCTGTTGACTGTATTCAGCCTGCAAACGGTAGCGGGCCTGGAATCCGCAGCCCAAATATATGGTATGAATGAGTACAAAATATACGGAGTTGATGATTTCCTTAAAGAATTACATGATAAAAACCGGGATGCAGCCTTGAGATATCAGGAAATAAAAAATTCTCTCGGTATTACTACAATTGTAAAAGGATATGAAAAAATAAGAAATATGATACACAAAGATTTGATTTTAAGCTTCTTTATAGATAGAATAGCAGAAGAACCGTTCTTCAACGCAATAGGTGAAAATCTTCCGTTTTCCGATTATATTGGGGCGGCTTGTGCCATAATTGAGTTTGAAAACACGTATTATGGAAAAGTGCTATAAATACATTCTTTCATTTTTTGGGGGGGGGAGTTAGATGTCCGGTATGAAAAAAACAATGTGGTTGACTCTGCCGGCAGTGTTGGTACTATATATTGTTCTTTCCGGTTGCACGGTTCCGGTGAGTTCAGGATCTGGTATACATGAAAGTACCGTACCTGAGGATACAGGGGAAGAGGTAACACTTAAATGGTATTTAGCAGGAAGCGGTGAGGAGCCCGATATACAGAGAATTATGGAGGAAGTGAACAAATACCTGGATGATATACAGAATGTTACTCTCGAACTAAATGTGTTTACACCTGGTGATGACTATAACCGAAAAATAAATGCTTTGCTGGCTGCCCGTGAGCAGGTTGATATTGTATTTACTTCAAACATGGAGACACAATATAGTCAAAACGCCACATCAGGTTATTTCACTAAATTAAACGGGTATCTGGATAAATATCCTGCCATCAGACGGATAGTAGGTGAAAAATTTCTGAACGGTTCGGCTGTCAATGGAAAGCATTACGCGGTTCCCGCCAATAAGGAAAAGGCACATAACTGGGGCTTTCTTTTAAAAAAATCTCTTGTTGACAAATATAATATGGATGTAAACAATATTATCTCGATAGAGGAACTGGAACCTTTCCTTGATATTATTAAGGATAATGAAACAGGAATTACTCCACTGCTTATTGCGGGAATGGACTCTCCATTCAGGATCCTTGACTGGGATTATATCTGTGATGAAGATGTACCTGGAGCACTTTATCCCAATAACAGAGGCACAACGATAACAAACCAGTTCCTTACATCGGAAAGCAGAATATATTATAGTATCATCAGAGATTGGTTCAATAAAGGGTATATACACGAGGATTCGGCCATCTATCGTAATCAATACGAACTTATGAAATCAGGCAAATACTTTGCTGTGGGACAATTTCTTATGCCTGGTAGAAATGTTGAAGTTAACGCTGCCACAGGCATTAACTGGGTTCAGGTGGATATAACAAAACCAGTTATATCGAACAGAGAAGCTACGGATGCGTTACTTGCGATTCCGGTGGGTTCACGGAATCCTGAACAGGCTTTTCGCTTTATTGGACTGCTTTACACCGATCAATATATATTGAACCTTTTAAATTATGGTATTGAAGATATCCATTATACTAAAATATCTGAAAATGTTGTAAGGCTTAGTTATTCTGAAAATTCAGGATACAACCCGGGCTACGGATTAAAATTCGGGGATTGTTTCAAGAATTTTCTGACAGAAGGGGAAGATTTAAATAAATGGAATAAAATAGATGAGTATAACCATTCGGGTATTTTACTGAACAGCCTGGGATTTGTATTTGACAGAACAGATTTCGAAATACAAATATCTGCCTGCCGGAATGTTGTTCAGGCATACTGTAAAGAGTTGTTCTCAGGTTCCGTCGAAGTTGCTCCTACCGTAAAGCAGTTTGAAGAAGAACTGAAAATTGCGGGAGCGGATGAATTGATTACTGAAATGCAAAGGCAATATGACGCATGGCGTGAGATGAAATAGCTACGCCAACCAGCCCTGTTAGCCGAAAATTAAAGCGCCGACAAGAGGTGTATTTTCTCTGAATAGATTTACCACAAGAAATATTGAGTAGAAACCAAACAAAACAAACCCATACCAGCGGCGGAACCTTTTTTTTGAAATTATGCAGAATAAAACCGATGCCGATACCATTGCCAGAACCAGGGGGAGCTGAAAGAACAGAATGCTTGAATCATGGGCCAGGGGTATGTCTCTAATAATGGAAGATATAGAAAGAACCTGAATTATATTTAAAATATTAGCGCCAATGATATTACCCACACCGAGATTTGACACTCCTTTCCGGATGGAGGAAATTGTAGTCACCAGCTCTGGCAGTGAAGTTCCCAGAGAAGTAAAAATTATGGCAATTAAAATAGTTGGAATTTTAAGGATTTCGGCAATTTTTATACCATTGTCCACAAGCAGGTTTGAACCAAGTATAACCATGGAAATGCCGATGAGAAAAAAGATGATATTCCTTATGACCGTATACCGGGAAACATCAACCTGGCTCTTGTATTCATCATCGTCCCCATTGACAGTGCGCTCTTCGTTTTTCTTTTTCCTTATGGAATAAACATTCTTCAGAATATAGAGTAAAAACAGCGCGAATAATAAAAAGCCAAAAAACCTGTGGATCTGCCCATATACCAATCCGATAATCAGCGTTAAAACCAGTGTGGAAATTAGAAATATACCGTTTTTTACTATATCCTTGTGATCCTCAACTATCGATCGGGAAAATATCATTAGTATAGCCAATATAACACCTGTGTTAATGGCAATTGAACCCATGGCATTACCAAAAGCTACATCGGTTTCTTCTTTTAACGCGGCAGCAGCCGAAACAAAGGTTTCGGGCAAACTTGTACAGATACTGACAATAGTCACACCGATTATAATATAGGGTATTTTGAAAACTTTTGCTATATAAATTACCGAATTTATAAACCAGTCGCTGCCTTTAATTATAATTGCCAAACCAATTCCAAATAAAAGAAAGTTAACAACCGGGCCCATTCTTATATCCTTTCTGTTTGTGCTTGAATTCCCTATGCAGGCAAAACTCAATATACCACATTCTCCATATATGTATCAAGGTATATAACGAGGCCGCAGGAAATTATTCCCATTATTAAGATTGCTCTTACTTTCGTTCTTACAGCAAAATCAAGATTCAGGCTGCTTATTTTTGTCAAACGTCCCGTTAGGGGGTTGTAACCTTTTCAAGATATGTAAGATAGGCAAGCGCCTCCGAAGCCGTTTTTCCGCACATTTCCTCCGAAGGTCTGAGCCGATTACATACGTCAAGCCGTTCATTTTTTCCGAATAATTTACACCGGTTGTCATCCGCCAACTGGACGCATCGGACACCGGCAGGCTTACCGTCAGGCATGCCCGGTATAGGTGAAGATATCGATAATGCAATGCAGCAAGCTGCACACCCCACTCTGCATTCCATAAATTAAATTACTCCAAATATAGATTTCCTCTATTTGTAACTTTTTTAGTATATCATACTTTCAGCAACAGGATATAAAAAAAATAAATTTTCGGTAAAGAAGTTGAAATGTATAAATAGCTTGGAAGACTTTGTTTCATTCTTATTAACCGCTGTGTTATAATTGGAATATAGCGGGGTTAAAATGTTGTAATTGCAATCAATTGCTTTACATTGTTATAATTGTCTGTTTGCTGAAAAGAAGGGTGGTTTTGAGATATGGAAAGAAAACTATTGGTAGCGATAATTGTTCCAATTATACTGGGGTGTGTTTTAATTGTATTGCTTATATATGACAAGTCAAACTCCCCCGGAGAAGTACACAGGTCGGATGTTGTCGGTGAAGAGCAGACAGGTTCCTCCACAGCCGGTTCCGGCGAAGTAGCATCAACCCCGACAGTAACCCCTGCTGCGTTGCCAACCATAGTGCCAACCGAAGTTCCTACACCGATGCTCACTCATACTCCTACCCCAATTCCAACACAAACGCCCACTCCTGCAATACAGGCTTCTGCGGAAGCAACTCCAACCGGAAAACCATCGGATGGAACCGCCGATCAAAATCCGGATGAGAATACCGGCGGACAGGGAACGGAAGCTCCGGCGGACAGCGCTTATAAGGTTCTGCACAAACAGGAAGGAGGCGATTATACTCTGGTTACGGACAGCGTAACCAAGTGCTTTTTAATTATCAGCAATAATGATAACACCATCCGGCAAACAGAATTTACCTACGCTCAGAAATATGAAGATCTTTCGGATTATTACACAGGTCCGGTTTTTTGTTACAAGAACGGCCGCTTTATCTTTATCGCGCAAAACCATGTAGTCGCTTCCGATGGTGTTAAAGAAACAATATTACATACCTTCGGGGAAGAAAGCCTGAAAAATGGGATACATGTAAACCCGTTGCTTGAAAGTGAAAACAGGATACTGATAGGAGCAGCTTCGGAAGGAATGCTGCTGGTTGTCGACTGCGGGACGCTTGAGGTTGAAAAATATTTCGCACACTATAATGCTGAGTTTCTCGTATTTACGGATAAGTATCTGTGTTTCAGTGAAAAAAGAAGAATTCCCGCAGGTCCGTACTATAATTACATTTACGTCGCCAATGCCGGTAAAGCCTTATTATTGGCATCTATCGGAGATATTGAGAAATATACTCTGGAAAACAATCTGATAAACATAATAAGCTGCGGAAATACCTTTGAAATTAATCTTGAAACGAACGAATTGTCATCCTCAAAAGTGATTGGCAAAGAACGGACATTATATTTTCCTGTATATAGTGACAGTATTATCTATAATCTGTCGGAAATGAGATTTATAGACCATAATGAAGAAGGAAGGCCGGTACAGTCAATACAACTGCCTGATTCATGGGAAGGGGAATGCTATTTTACTACCTGGCTTAACATGGAAATATTTTCATTTTATGAAAAAGGTAAAACAAGGATCGGACCATTGCTGCCGCCTCAAAATGGAGTGTTTGCCATAGTAGATCATTCTGAATATCCCCTTGAAAACTCCAGATTTTTACTCCATTCCAAAGTCATACAACAACTGGATTCCGGAGTTACATTGATTGGGGAAGGCGAGATATTTCTGCTGGAGCGGATTGAAACTATAAACAATGACAGCGCCTTATTTGAAATTGTATATGCATGGATTCCAATCAAAGAAGAATCCCGTGCCTATCAGATGTACATATATGTTCCCCACGGGGAAGATAAAGCACCCTATATTAATCTGGTTAAACAGCTTCTTCAATTTAAATCAACGAATTAAATCTTTAAAATCTTTTTGTTTCGCCTTGCATCTTTGCCGCGCTGTATTATAATTGGTAATGTAGTTTTATTCATATCAAGTTAACGTATTGTGTTGGTTGAAACAATTCCAAATTTGGTTGAGGAGAAAATAATACATCTTCAATCGATACAGTTAACTTGTTATGCTGGTTTTAGTATATATTTATAGCGGAGCGATTTAATGATACTGCAGTTTATTACCGAAAATGAAATTGAAACAATAAAGCTTGGCAAAAGAACCGCCGGTTTTTTAAAGCCGGGAGGCATTATAGCACTTACAGGAGACTTGGGAACCGGAAAAACATCTTTTGTAAAAGGAATCGCAGAAGGCCTTCTCATAAGCAAACAGGTTACCAGCCCCACCTTTACGCTCGTTAAAAGTTATGAAGGATGCGATATTATACTGCATCATTTTGATGTATACCGTGTCCATGAAGAAGACGATCTTTTTGAGATTGGTTTTGAGGAATACCTTTATAAAGGGGATATTTGTGTCATTGAATGGGCCGATTTAATAAGGAACATGCTGCCGCCGGAAACCATATGGATTTATCTGGAGAGAACCGGACACGGAACGGATGAGCGCAGAATCCGCATAGAGGGGATTGAGGGATTATGAATATACTGGCTTTGGATACCTCCGGTGCAACAGCGACGGCGGCAATAGCAAAGGATGGTTTTATAACCGGGGAAATTATTCTGAGACATGGTAAAACCCATTCCCGGAAAGTGATTCCGATGCTTGAAGCATTATTGGGAATGCTGGATTTGAAACCAGGTGATATAAACCTTCTGGCAGTTGCGAACGGACCCGGTTCTTTTACTGGGCTGCGTATCGGGGTAGTTACTGCCAAAGCCATGGCATACGCTTTGAATATTCCTGTAGCAGAGGTATCAGGTCTAATGGCTCTGGCGTATATATCAGGTGAGCGTAACGGTGTAATATGTCCCATTATGGATGCCAGAAACCGGCAGGTTTATACAGGAATATACCGTATCCAGGGGGAAACAGTTACTGCGGTTAAACATGATACGGGTATGTCAATAGAGAATTTAACTGAAGAACTGAAAAATATAAAAGAGGATGTTTATTTTATAGGCGACGCGGTTCCGCTATACGAAGAATTCATTAAAGATCAGGGAATTCATGCGTTTTTTGCTTCATATGAGCTTTTTACAAACCGGGCCGCTGCCGTAGCGCGACTGGCATGGTTTATGAATAATGAAGGAAAGGTGACAGACGCTTTCAGCGCTTCTCCAAATTATATCAGGAAATCACAGGCTGAAAGAATGAGAGAAAAAGAAGCCGGGAGCAGACCTTGTGGATAAAGAAAATAAAAATGGGATTATATACAGGAAAATGGGTATAAAGGATATTGATGGGGTACTAGATGTAGAAAACCGTGCCTTTTCAATTCCGTGGTCAAGAAATATGTTCGTAGAGGAATTAAACAACCCCGGTGCGGTATATTATGTTGCATTGGTTAATGAAGTTATTGTTGCGTACACAGGAGTTCAGGTTATACTTGACGAAGGCCATATTACGAATTTAGCTGTTGATCCCTCCTGTCGCAGACAGCATATTGCGTTCGGGCTTATGCGGAAAATAATTGAGATGTCCCGGGATATTAAGCTGGTGGGGCTTACCCTTGAAGTCAGGGCCGGTAATCTTCCGGCCATTTCATTATATGAACGGTTCGGATTCAAAGCTGAGGGTATAAGGAAATCCTATTACAGCGACAATAATGAAGATGCAATCATAATGTGGTGTTATTTTGATATATGAATTCAATATATGGATTTTTAATGAATAACAGGGGGTAGATGCAAAGTGGAAGCAAAAAAAAAGAGAGGTGTAAAAATGAAATATAGAAGTCTTCCGACCGAAAAACTCCGCAGGATTTGTGATCCTTCAATTTTTTCATTTGAAGATACTTCACGGATTGATGAATCCAGAGAACTGATTGGACAAAAGCGTGCCGTTGAGGCTGTAGAGTTCGGATTACATATAAAATTGGATGGATACAATATATATATGGCGGGAGAGTCAGGAGAAGGCAAGACCCGGCATGCTCTTGAAAGGGCCAAAAAACAGGCTGAAAACAGGAAAATACCGGATGATTGGTGCTATGTCTATAACTTTGAAGAAATTAATAAGCCCAAGGCAATCCATCTGCCGGCCGGAAAGGGCAGAGAATTTAAAAAGGATATGGATGATTTCATAAAAATTCTCCAGCAGGAAATTATTAAGGCATTTGAAGGGGAGGATTACGAAGAAGAACGGGTAAAAATAATAAAACAATTTAAAGGCAAAAAGGATGATTTGGTAAATGTTTTGGATCGTATTGCTGCCGAACGCGGGTTTAAAGTTCGTATAACCAATTCAGGCCTTTATTTTATACCTATCATTGACGGAGAGCCTATCAGCGAAGAAAATTTTAATGAAATGGACAGTCAAAAAAAAGCTGAAATAAATGACAGAACGGAAAGCCTTCAGAAAGAGGCATTCGGAATTATACGCCAGATAAAGGAATTGGAGATGGAGGCAGAAGAAACCATTAAGGAGTGGGAAAACCAGATTGCGTTATTTGCGGTAGGAATACATATAGACAATTTAAAGGAAAAGTACAGGGACTATTTAGAGGTTACCCGTTATCTGCAGTTTGTACAGGATGATATACTGGAAAACCTTGATTCATTCCGTGAGGAAGAACCCTCCGATGAAGCCCAGTCGGTAATGCCATTGCTAATGAAGAGATCCGTTAATAATCCTGTTGACCGGTACAGGGTAAATCTCCTGTCGGATAACAGCCGGTTGAACGGCGCTCCTGTCATCGTAGATTATAATCCGACATATTACAATCTGTTGGGACGGGTGGATTATGAAAATGAATTCGGAACCGTCACATCGGATTATTCAATGATAAAACCGGGCTTATTCCATCAGGCAAATGGAGGATATCTTATTCTTCAGGTTCTGGATGTTTTGAATAACCCACAGTCATGGGAAGTAATTAAGCGTACGCTCAAAACCCGGCAGATTTCCATTGAAAATATAAAAGAACAAATGGGCCTCATTGCTGTTTCAACTATTAAACCCGAGCCTATTCCGGTAGATGTTAAGATAATTCTGGTCGGAAGCCCTTTGATATACCATGCTCTGTACCGGTATGACAGGGATTTCAGCAAATTGTTTAAAATAAAAGCCGACTTTGATGATCAAATGGATTGGAACGAGGAAAACATTAAAAGCCTGTCTCATTTCATATGTGCTTATTGTAAAAGAGAAGGGATCTGCCATTTTGACACTTCGGGCGTTGCAGAGGTTGTAAATTACTGCTCATGGCTGGTTCAGGATCAAGACAAGCTTACGACGAGGTTTAATGAGATTGTAAATATTCTTGCCGAAGCGGGAATCTGGTGTGCCATAGACGGGGGTAATACGGTAAGCGGAAATCATGTGAAAAAGGCGGTAAAGGAAAAGCACCGCAGATCTAGCAAATATGATGATGATCTTCAGGAGCTTTTAAAAGACGGTACAATAATGATAGATACGGATGGGATGGTAACAGGGCAGATAAACGGTTTGTCCGTACTGGACGTAGGAGATTATGTTTTTGGAAAGCCATCCCGCATAACTGCTGCAACCTATATGGGGAAAAGCGGTATAGTGAATATTGAGCGGGAAGTTGAAATGAGCGGGGTTTCCCATACCAAGGGGGTTATGATTCTAAGTGGCTATATCGGTCAGAAATACGCGCAGGAAATTCCGTTATCCCTCACGGCGAGCATCTGCTTTGAACAGCTATACAGCGGTATCGATGGTGACAGCGCTTCCAGTACGGAATTATACGCTATTCTGTCAAGCTTATCGGATCTGCCTATCAACCAGGGTATTGCGGTAACAGGTTCTGTTAATCAAAAGGGGGAAATTCAGCCTATCGGCGGAGCCACCCAAAAAATTGAGGGATTTTATGAAATATGCAAATACAGAGGATTAACCGGCAGACAGGGTGTAATTATACCCGACCGGAATATCAGGAATCTTGTTCTGAATGATGAAGTGGCGGATGCGGTTTCAAAGGGAATGTTTCATATATATGCCATCAAGGATGTGGATGAGGGCATTGAAATTTTAACAGGTGTGAGTGCGGGAAAGAAACAGCCGGATGGATTATTTCCCGAGGGGACGGTCAATTATCTGGTATATAAAAAACTGAAAAAATTTGCCGAAACCGTTGAAAGGTATGGCAAACAGGCATGAAAGGCAAGTTTTGGGAAGCTTTTCAGAGGAGGTCGGGCCAGAGTATACAGGAGTATACAGGCCCGACCTCCTTTTTCCAGTATATTACTTGATTGAAGAGTTAGATAATGATAAAATGGTAAACAATCTTAATAAAGAAAATTGTGGCATATATAAAACATACAACATATTATTATAGTAAAGGACAAGGTTGAATATTGGTTAAAACCAATAACGGAGGAACCGTAAATGGGGCGAAGCTTGAAAAAGCGGGGTTTCCTGTATGCCCAAGCCCGTCAGCTAACTTCGTAAGCCAAACAGGAGGAACAATGGATAACACAACCCTTTTCAGGCGAAGTTCAGAGATCCTGGCAGCATTAATTGTTGTTGTTTCAACCATTGTTTTTTTATCAACAAATACACAGCAGGCTGGAGTAACCGCCCACCTGACACCGATTACAAGGCTGGAAGCACAGCAATTGTATAATACTATGGCGGCAGATTACTCTGCTGATCAAAAACAGGAAGAAAACGTTTTTTCATATAATAATCCTTTCCCGGATACATATCCGGTTGAAAATAATACGTCAGAGTACACGTTGGATACACCGGATGCAGGTGCGGGCACAGGGGAAACGATACCGGAAGCCTTGCCGGCTTTGCCTGTTCAGGTATCCGAACCTGTTTATCAGTATGTTCAGGTAAATGAATTAAACCTCAGAAGCGGTCCCGGTTCTGAAACAGAAAAACTGGGAACCCTGTTAAAAGGCATACGGGTACAGGTACTTGAGCAGTATGGAGAATGGACGAAAGTAATGACGCCCGAAGACAAAGAGGTATATGTATTTACGGAATATATCGCCGATACAAAACCTCCGGTATATAATTATGTTAATGTTAACCTGTTGAATGTAAGAATGGGTCCCGGGTCTGATACCGAAAAACTCGCAGCTATTGAGAGGGGTTCCCGTATACAGGTTCTGGAGCAACAGGGTGAGTGGATTAAGGTTATTGCAAAGGACAATCTGAAGGGTTTTGTATATGCTCCATATGTAGTTGCCAGCGAGAGTCTGGTTTCCCGAGCGTCAACAGCCCAGGCCTATGACGCAGGCACAGCCTCTTCCATAATAGAATATGCGAAGCAGTTTGTCGGTGTTCCATATGTTTATGGAGGGGAGTCTCCAAAAGGCTTTGATTGTTCCGGGTTTACACAGTATGTATATAACAAATTCAAAATTGCGCTTCCACGTTCAGCCGATGAATATGCCGGTATTGGAACAAAGGTTTCCCGAACGGATTTAAAACCCGGTGATATTCTTCTGTTCGACCGTTATAACAATAACCGGCTTGGCCATGTGGGAATTTATCTTGGGGGAGACCAATTCATACATGCGTCTTCAAGCTTGAAAAAAGTGGTTATCATGTCCCTGTCAAAATATAACGGTAACTATTTAGGTGCCCGCAGGGTCATCAAGTGAATAAAGTTACTATATAAGTTAAACTAAATTCTTGTGTCATTCTGAGCGAAGCGAAGAATCTTTACCCCAGGGATGTGCAAGATCCTTCGCTAACACTCAGGATGACAGCCGTATATTAATTATTTAGTTCAGCTTATATATTCAGGAGTAAATATATTTCTAATTATATCTTTCGCGGGGTCTGCTCTTTAGGGTCAAGGCTTGTGGTGCGTTCCGGTTGGTACGCACCTTTATTCGAGTGTTCCATTCTTGGACAACAAAGCACATAGTACTACTCACGTTCGTATAACTGTTTTGATAGCAAAGAGCATATCACAACAGGCACACCTGTATGTCCGGGATGAACCTTTGAATTATATTGATATTCTGTTCCGGATTCAGGGCAGAAGAATTAATTCTGAAGTTTTGGTCCAACATGATTTTTATGGAGCATGACAGTGTTTTTTGCAATAAAATTCAGACCGTTTACTATTCTTGAATAGATACCCGAAACAGGCCCCGCGGATTGAGTTGTTTACCCCTGAAGAGTCATTATGAGAAAAAGTTTTAATATTAATTAATATAATATTGACAAAAAGTTTTATTGATATATAATAAGAGTATAGATATTCAGTTTTAAAATCAAAAAAATATCTGAACATGAAAACATCAAAAGTAGAAAGTCCCAATGACCAGGAGGTTGCACATATGAGGATAATGATCAACAACAGCAATTTGGAATTAAGGTTTGATGAGTATTCCGGAGAGTTAAGGGAACTGACCTGTTTAAAAACAGGAGAAAATATTCTGAAGAATTATATCTGGGAAAGAAGAATGCCGTTTATCCTCACGGCCAGGTGTGAAAACGGGGATATACTGTCTCTTGGCGTACCCTCTTATGAAGATATTGCAGATGAGCCTCTTTTGCAGCCATGGTTTGTTCTGAACGAGAACGGGGATGGAAAAAAAGTTTTGGAAATTACTTATAATCATTTAAAAAATGATTTAAAAAGATTAAATATTAATGTAAAAATAAGTGTATCACTGAGACCGGAGGATTATGAAAGCATATGGTCAATTGAAATTAAAAACGATGAATACGGCTGCACAATAGAAGATGTCTGGTTCCCGTTTGTTTCCGGTGTGTATCTGGATGAATCCTGGAAAGATAATACGCTTATTTTTCCATTATGGAGTGCCATCAAAGTAAAGAATCCAACGAATGCGTTATCTGAAAAACCGGCTCAGATAGGCTGGAGATGGCATGATTACAATTATACATATACAGTCGGCAGCGTTCCTGCCAAAAAGCAGGAGGATGGTTCATATCGGCTTCGGACGTTTCATAGCGGGAAAGCTTCCATGAACTGGATGTCCTGTTATGGAAATGACTGCGGGCTGTATATGGCATCATACAATAAATCAAACATTACAACAGTCTGCGCAGAAACTTTTGGTAACAGACGTCCGGGCATGGGCTTTTGCTTTGCGGTGCATCCATATATAAAAAGTGGTACCGTGTGGACTTCCGATGAATATGGAATTGCCTTTCATCCGGGTGACTGGCATTGGGGAGCCGATCGGTACCGTGAATGGAGAAGCTGTGTTGAAAAAGAGCAGAAACATACGGTGCCGGATTGGTTTAAAAAAAGTGCCGGACTTATTGCGCATTATGATTTCAAGTATCAGCACCGCTTTATGAAGCCGGTTCACCAATATTCCCATATAGAAAAGCTATATCATGACGCACAGGAATTAGGTATAAATCATCTTCTTATCAGTGGGTGGCATAAAGATGGGTTTGACAAAGGTTTCCCGTTGTACGAATATGAGCCCGAACTGGGTACAGAGAATGAATTTTCCAATCAAGTTAAAAATGTTGTCGGGCAAGGCGGCCATGTTTCTTTTTATATTAATTCAAGGCTCTTTAACAAAAAATACAGGGACAGGCTACCGGCGCTGTGGGAAAACGGACTGGCAACAAACGTAAGAAAAGAACCCTATGATGATGAATATGGAAGCGAAGAGTTTTATATCATGTGCCCGGCATCAGAAGCATGGCAAAATCATATTCTGAGTACGGTAAAATACCTGGTTGAAAAAATTGGTGCGGATGGCGTTTATCTTGACCAGTTGAATTGCGGTAAGCCGGTATTGTGTTTCGACAGCAGGCATGATCATGAACATGACGACTGGAATAAAGGCTATGACAGGATGCTGGATAACATTAATACATACTTTTGCAAAGAAAATAAGAATTCTCTCAGTATAATCTGCGAAGGAGCCTCGGACATACACGGCAGCAGAATGAGCGGACAGCTGATATCAACATTCTTTTTTGAAATGTTTGGTGCTTTTCCGGAAGCATACAAATACACATTTCCTGAGGAAACATTGGTTGAAATGATATATCCGTCCCGCGGAAGACAGATTATGAGGCCGGTGCATGTGTCCCGGAAAGCTTATAGAATACTCGACAGGGCGTTTTTAACGGGGTGTTATTTCTGGATTTACGACCTCGAAGAAGAGAATACCTTTAAAGAGGATTCTGAAATGAGGGAATATCTCAAGGATACAGTTGAATTAAGAAAGTTATGGCTGGAGAAATTCGGGGCAGGCATCTATCGTGATGATGAAGGTATTATTGACACGACAGAGAATACTCATGCCAAATTGTTCATGCTTGCGGATAACAGTATACTGCTGGCGGTGTTAAACACGGATACGGAGAGACAATGCAGGCTGGTCATAGATACAAAAGGAAAACGACCGGACGCATGCTCAATTTATCAGCTGGACGGCACAACCGAGAAAGTAACACCAGGATTCCATAAAAGTCTATCTGTTATTGAGTCATGCTTAAAACGCCTTTCGCTTATTCATATTAAGGTCTGAAATATCAAACTAAAAGATATACAGGCCATAAACATATAAATATAACATGTATTTGTAATTGTTTAAATGAAATGTTGAGATACAAAATCCAGGTTTTTCAGTGAATTTGTATGGGGGGAATTATTGTGCCAAAAAGCACTCGGGAAGGCAGTTTCGGGAATCGTTTTGCCCAAAAGAAAAAGCTGATTATAAAAAATTATCAGCTGTATATCATATTTTTTCCCGTATTGCTTTATTATATTATATTTCATTATGCACCAATGTATGGGGTGCAGATTGCGTTTAAAAAATTTTCAGGCGCTTTGGGTATATGGGGAAGCCAATGGGTGGGACTGCAAAATTTTTCAAGATATATTAACGGTCATTATTTTTTTCAACTGATCTGGAATACCTTAAGTATCAGCTTATATACAATGCTTGTATGTTTTCCGGCGGCAATCATACTGGCACTGATGTTGAATGAAGTAAAAAATGCCAGGTATAAAAAATTTGTCCAAACAGCAACATACGCACCGCATTTCATTTCCATGGTTGTTATGGCTGGAATGATCATTTTGTTTTTATCACCGCAGAGTGGAATGGTTAATAAACTCATGCAGCTCGCAGGATTGGAACCTGTACACTTTATGTATCAGGCAAAATATTTTAAAACGATCTATGTCTTTTCCGGATTATGGCAGACTACAGGATGGTCATCCATTATATATCTTTCAGCATTGGCTTCAATAGATCCAGAACAGCATGAAGCGGCGGTTATTGATGGCGCAAAACGTTTGCAAAGGATATGGTATATCAATATTCCCGGAATACTTCCAACCATAACGATCATGTTTCTTCTTTCAGTCGGTTCGTTAATGAACGTTGGATTTGAAAAGGTATTTCTTCTGATGAATGACTTAAACCGCTCGTCTGCTGATGTCATATCAACCTTTGTTTACAGGGTCGGTTTATTGGATTATGATTTTTCTTTTTCTACCGCTGTTGGATTGTTCAATTCGGTAATTAATCTGACATTGCTGCTGGGTGTGAATACACTGTTAAAAAAGACGAACCAGACATCCCTTTTTTAATGGCATGGCAACGCGAAGTCTTTGGATAGAAATAGCTTTATGGCTGTTACTTCAGCCGCAGAAAATCAACAAGAGGAAGGAAAGTTTGGCATGGTGAAAAAACAAATCAGTGTAGATGATATAATATTCAACACGATTAACTATTTTCTTCTGACGCTTATATTGCTGGTGATTCTTTATCCGCTGTATTTTATATTGATTGCGTCTGTAAGTTCACCACTTGAGGTTATGAGCGGCAATGTGATATTTTACCCCCAAAATGCTTCACTGGACGCCTATAAGCTTATATTCAGGGATGCGGAAATATTAAGCGGATATAAAAACACAATATTCTATACGGCAGCAGGTGTCTTCATCAATGTAACAATGACAATATTTGCGGCATATCCGTTATCCAGACAGGATTGGGCAGGCAGAAAGTTTTTCACTTTGATGCTGGCAGTCACTATGTTTTTCAGCGGGGGTATGATTCCAACATATATTATTGTTTCAAAAATAGGCATGAGAGATACGATATGGGCGATGTTAATTCCAAGTGCCGTAAGTTTTTGGTATGTGGTTATTATGCGTACTTATTTCAGCACAAATATTCCTGGCAGTCTTATAGAGGCTGCATTTATAGATGGGGCTTCCAATTTCAAACTTCTGTTTAGAATTGTAATTCCATTGTCTAAGCCGGTTATTTCCGTAATGGTTTTGTTTTATGGGGTAGCCCATTGGAACAGTTTTTTCCCGGCATTGATTTACCTGAGTGACAGAAAGCTTTTTCCCTTGCAGCTGATTTTAAGGGAAATACTTATACAAAACAGGTTTTCCGAAGAAATGCTGGTTGGAGAAGAATCTCTAATGGCAAGACAGCTTGCCGCGGAAAGTATTAAATACGGTGCCATTGTTGTGGCTTCAGCTCCGATTATTGCCGTATATCCCCTGATACAGAAGTATTTTGTAAAGGGAATTATGGTCGGTGCGATTAAAGGTTAAATTTAATTTTAAATGATTGAGCATAACACGGCAGTTGAAATCCGAGTGTTGTAATTCATGTAATCCAGCCAGCCAGATTTCAATAAAGTGTGGCTATAAATAAAAATTAGGAGGTATTTTTATGAAAAGAAAAACTTTAAAAATCCACATGTTATTGCTTTGCGTAATGCTTATCGGTTTTGCCGGATGCACAGCAATTCAACCGACGACGAATCAAACGACGGCAGTTTCGCAACAGGAGGAAAAGCAGATAACATTAAAAGCATTTGCGACTGCCGGGCCTTACACAAAAGGAGACTTCAACGATTTGGAGATCTGGAAGGAGTATGAAAAGATAAGCGGGATTAAAGTTATTTTTGAGTCGGCAATCAGTACGGCCGTCACTGAAAAGGTCGGTCTGATGTTTGCGTCAAATAACCTGCCGGATTTTTTCTTTAAATGTGGTATGACACCAACAGACGTTGCCAGATGGGCCGCCGAAGGCTCACTCATTGCGCTGGATCCCTATCTCAAGGATTATGCCCCGAATCTCAGCGGGTACCTGAAAAATGATGCCTCTATTGAAAAAAACATTAGAATGGCTGACGGAAAAATCTATTCATTTACATATCTTGTTACTGCGACACCCGCAAGAATTTCACCAAAGCTGTTTGTTAACAATGAATGGCTGCAAAAAGCAGGAATCGCTATGCCTACAACAACAGATGAATTGTATGAAGCGCTTGTTTTATTCAGAGACAGCGACTTTAATAATAACGGTGCAAAAGATGAGATTGGTTTAACCAGTGAGAGCGCATTGCACCTGTACAAATCACTATATGGATCATTTGGTTTGATGACACGCGGCGCTGCTCAGGACAGGTGGGATATTGACACGGTAACCAATGAGTTAAGGTTTATCGCGACAAGCGACAGATATAAGGAGTATCTGCAATACCTGAACAAACTTTTTACGGAAAAATTATTGGATCAGGAGTTTTTCACAAACGATATACCCAAACTGACCGCAAAAGCGCAACAGAAGCAGGTTGGGTTTGCGTTTATTCATAATAATAACTATATGGGTGATTATAAAGATGATTATCTTACATTACCCGCACCGTTGAAAGGACCTCACGGCGATCAGATTTATTCGGGAAGAACCATACCGGTCGGGGGGTTAACCGCCCATATTACCAATGTTAACAAATATCCTGCCGAAACAGTAAAATGGATTGATTATTTCTATTCTGAAGAGGGAATAAGATTGTACTTCATGGGAATTGAAGGTGAAACCTATTATTTTGATGGCAACGGAGATCCCCAGTTTACTGATTTTGTTGTTAAGAATCCTGACGGTTTGAATATGGAAGAAGCACTTGGCCGTTATGTGGCCTGGAGCGGAGGTGGAAACCCCTCGGTTGCTGACGACAGGCATTTTGGAAATCATCTTATTCCAAAGATAACAGTGGATGCGTCAAATGCATTGATTAACTATACACCTTCTGAAATATGGGGTACATTCATATATACTACCGATGAATCTACAAAATTGGCTGTGCTCCAGCAGGATATCAATACATATGTTGACGGGATGAAGGCACAATTCATTGCGGGACAGGTTGGCTTTGACGCTTGGGATTCATATCTGGATAAGATTGAAAAAATGGGACTAAACGAATATAAAACGATTGTACAGACCGCGCTAGACAGATACAATAAATAGAAGAAATGAACACCATTAAAAAGAACGATAGAATTTCTTTTTAAGAGATATTAACTTAAAAAAATACTGTATCAGCTTTCCCACCCAACCTTGTTGGCTGTATTTTGAGGCACTGATTGTCACTATAACGAGGAGTCAAAATGTCTCACACCTCTATAGGTGGCGGGTACCGATTACCTTAATCAGGCGGTGAGCATATCTCCCGCCTCGATATAACGGTGTGTTGCAATTGCAGGCAATTGCCTCCGTTGTTATAAAAGAAGCAGATCATTCTGCCGCTGACAAGTCTGCTCCGGCAGGCAAGTGCCCAAAATACTGTGGGAAAATCCTGATGAAAAGGAGTATATTTGTGAATACCTGGCAATTAACCACAGAAGATATTAATAAAAAGTCAAAAAATATAGACATATTATCCACATCGGATATAATTAAAATAATAAACGATGAGGATAAAACTGTTGCGGATATTGTTGGAGGGCAGCTTCAACAGGTAGGTAAGGCCGTTGATGTTATCTACGACAGGCTCAAAAGGAATGGAAGGCTGTTTTATATCGGGTGTGGAACCAGCGGAAGAATAGGAATACTGGACGCCGCCGAATGTCCGCCGACATATGGAACCAACCCTCAAATGGTTCAGGGGATCATTGGCGGAGGAATAGCAGCAATTACAATAGCCAGTGAAGGTGTGGAAGATGACTTCAACAGGGGCGCATCTGATATATCTGCCAGGGAGGTTACCCGTAACGATGTTATACTAGGTATAACAGCAAGCGGCAGAGCGCCTTACGTAATTGGTGCCTTGGAGTGTGCAAAAGAATATGGTGCCGCAACGATTGGAATATCCAATGTTGAAACTCCGCTTCTCAGGAGATGTGTTGATGTTTCCATTGAAGCTGTAACAGGGCCGGAAGTTATTACGGGATCAACCAGAATGAAGGCCGGAACTGCCCAGAAGTTAATCCTGAACATGATTTCAACAGCCGTGATGATAAAACTGGGCAAAGTATATCAGAACCTGATGGTTGACCTGCAGCCAAGCAATAAGAAATTAAGGGAACGAAAAATTAGAATTGTTATGACCGCAACCAATACACCAAGGGAGGAAGCGGAAAAATATCTTGAAGCTTCAGGAGAAAATTCCAAGGTGGCCATTGTTGCTGTCCTGAGTGAAACAGATCCTGAAGCAGCCGAAGACTTCCTGAAAAAATCGGGTGGTTATGTGAGAGCGGCTATCGATATGGCAAATATGAATAAGGGAAAGAAAATGAATAATATTTGAATTACAGGGTGAGACAATGTGTTATGTAATTGGTATAGATGGCGGAGCAACAAAATCTTATTTAAAGATAGCGGCATTAAAAGGGCATGTTGTTTATACGGGAACAGGCGGCCCATGTAATATTAATTCAATAAATAAGGATCTGGCCGGAAACAATCTTAAGGAGTTGATTTATTCCGCATTAAAAGCCTCCGGGCTGGAAAAAAAGGATTGTTTGTGTGTTTGCCTTGGTATGGCCGGAGCAGGTTCGAAGGAAAGGAGAAAAATATACAGAGGCTTATTAAATAATGAATTTGAAAATCTAATCATCACAGATGATGCTCAGGCAGCCCTGCTGGGTGGGACAGGCACAGAAACGGGTGTTGTATTGATATCCGGGACAGGCTCCATTTGTTTTGGCCGTAATATTAATGGAAAAACGCACAGGGCTGGCGGCTGGGGTCATATTATTGGCGATGAAGGAAGTGGCTACTATATTGGCTGTAAAATTCTGAACAGCATCATGAAGAGTTATGATTTGAGAAATCCTCCGACGTATCTGACCCGATTGGTTTTAATTCGACTGGGTATTGATTCTCCGGAGAATATTATAGATTATGTTTATACAAAAGCAAACAATAAGGCTTCTATTGCATCACTGGCAAAAATATGTGATGAAGCCTGCTTTAACGGAGATAAAAAAGCAGAGGAAATTCTGAATGATTGCGCTGATGCTTTATTCGAGCATGTAGATACGGTTATCAGAGAACTTGACATGCAAAATACAATGCCAGAATATAGAGTGGCATATGCTGGAAGTGTTATAAAAAATAGTGTATACTTGTTAGAGAAACTAAGTACGCTGCTTTATTCAAAGTATAGTGATATAGTGTTTATGCCGGCACAAAATGATGCCGCATGGGGATGTATAATGATTGCTTTAAACGAACTGAAGAAAATGAATTTAAATTAACAAAAAACGTATAGGAGAAAATTAAGTATATGAACGGTATATTGCTAAGGATTAATGAAAAATATAAGGATTTAAGCCCTACTGATAAAAAGGTTGCGACATATATCCTTGAAAATCCGGATTCAGTCGTGGGGATGTCCATAACCGATCTTGCCGATATGGTAGGAACGAGTAAAGCCGGTGTTATGAGATTCTGTAAGAGTATAGATTGTTATGGATACAGAGATTTTTCATTGAAATATGTCAGCGAACTGGCGGTTTCCAAAAACAGTAGAGGTATTGAATATACGGATATTCAGGTTGGAGATAAAACGGAATCAATTATAAAGAACGTTTGTATAAACAGTAAAAAAGCTATTGATGACAGCTGTTCGGTGTTGGATTATCAGGAGGTGGAAAAAGCGGTTAAATGCTTTATATCTGCAAAGCATATTAATTTTTTCGGGGTGGGTGCTTCTGCAGTTGTCACTATGGATGCGCAGCAGAAGCTATTGCGTATCAACAAATACTCTACAGCTTATTTGGATCCGCATATGCAAATGACTGTTGCGGCAAATTCTTCGGCAGGTGATGTGGCAGTAGGAATATCCTGGAGCGGTGAAACAAAAGATACCATAGAAGCCTCAAAACTGTCAAAAGAAAATGACGCAACCCTGATAACTATAACAAAATACGGTAAGAATCGTCTTTCTGATCTGGCTGATATCAAATTAATGCTGGTAGCACCGGAAACTTCAATCAGAGCTGGTGCGATCAGCTCACGTATCGCACAAATGAATATGATAGATATCTTATATTCATGTCTTTTGAGTCAGGATTATTATAAAGTCAAAAAATATCTTGAAAAGACCCGGAAAAAAGTTAAAAGCAAGAGATATCAAAGCTAGCTTTTGGAACGCCCCCCCCCAGGAAGAATAGCCCAGCACTGGAGCGCGCCGGCAATGCCTCGACACGATAAAGTATCCGAACCACCCGCTTCGTGTACTTTCATTAATCAAATAAAACAACAGACAATTCGATTTTGTTCGACATAACTTGACAAATCCCCAAATAGAGTTAATATAATATCATATACTCTATTTAGGGGGAATCCTTTGTGAAGCGCAGTCGAAGACGTAAATTGTGTGTCCTGTCAATAATAAACGTCTTTTTAATAATAATACTTATTGCCTGTTCAAATGTACTGCAGCAGCGAAATGCAATAAAAGCCGAACGGCAGGTTTTCAACAGTGTTGATGATTTACAGAAGCTGAGCCTGATTCAGCCTGGAGAACAACCTTCAGGGGACATACCAAAGGATAAAAAAACAGATCCTGATGGCATACAGGGGAAAAATGGGACAGGCAGTTTTTTTGAAGATTCAGAAAAAGCAGGTACGGAGATTTCTTCAGCAGGTACAGCGGAGGATTTGTTTTTTGCATACTCACAATTGCCTTATTATAAGGAAGAGTATGCTGAAAGGTATTATGACTATCAGGTCCAAAACCCGGACTTTACACATGAGAAGGTTATAACGGACGTTAATATAGGTCTGGACAACGATTTTTATAAAAATATTAAGATGTTGGAAGACGGATATGATATTACTGTTCTGGTTAATAAGTACAACAAGCTCCCCGATGATTTCAAACCGGAACTTGTTGAACTGGAGCCCTCCATGTGCGCACCGGGAAGAGGACCCCAACACCTCAGGGAAGAAGCCGCCCAGGCCTTTATAAAAATGCACGAAGCCGCGAAACAAATAAATCTTAATATTACTGCATACGGTACCTACAGAAGCATTTCCACCCAGCATGCCATATGGAATAATGCCGTTAACAGCGGCCGTACAATAGAAGATGTTGACAGTTTGAATTCAAGGGGCGGGCATAGCGAGCACCATACGGGGCTGGCTGTGGATGTGGTCTTAAACAGTTACAGTGTTCTTAATACAGGGGAGTACGAATGGTATAAGGATAAAGCCCATGAGTATGGTTTTATTATCCGCTATCCGGAAGGAAAGGAACATATCACCGGATACAATTATGAGCCATGGCATTTGAGATATGTAGGGCAGGAATTTGCGGAAGATATTTATAACAGCGGTTTAACTTATGAAGAATACTATGTTACCGTTATACAGTCCCGTAAAAGCATGAAAGTTTTAAGCATCAAACAAAATGACGACTCCGCTGCAAACCGATAAAAATTATATCATACGCAGCCGTTTATCGTCTCCTTTTTATAAACCCTGTCGGAGACATTGATGTGTATTTTTTAAAGACTGCGCAGAAATGTTTGTAATCACTGAAGCCTGTCATGTCTGAAATTTCATAAACCCGGTATTTTTCGGTGCATAATAATTTTACAGCCTGTTGAACCCTGTACCTGTTAAGTAAATCCAGGAAAGTGTGATTAGTAGCCTCTTTAAATTTACGGCTTAAATAACTTGCGCTGACACCAATTTCTTCCGAAATAGATTCAACACTTATCTTTTCAACATAATTATCCGCGATTTTTTGAATTGCGGTCTTTACAAAGTTATTTTCTTTATAATCAGCCTGCATATAATAATTCAAATCAAGATAGCTTTCGTTATTTCTGGTGTTTTCTAATAATAAGGCTTCTTTTCTGCTGGTATCAATTTCATTATGTAATGTATTTATAATCCTTTTGATTTTTCCTTCATCCACCGGTTTAAGCAAATAATCATAGGCTCTTAATTCTATTGCCTTTTTTGCATAATCAAACTCCGAATAGCTGGTTAGAATCAAACTATAGAACCGCACATACTTCTGAGCTTTGCATATCATCTCCATACCGTCCATCTTTGGCATTTTTATATCGGTAATAACAATATCGGGCTCGTATTTAATAATTTTTTCCAACCCTTCCTCGCCGTCTGCGGCATCAGCAACGATAACACAGTCCATGCTTAACCAGTTTATGGTATACATTATGCCTTTACGAATGAAATCCTCATCTTCAACTATGATTATCTTCAACATATACATTCTCCTTGCCAGTGATCTTGTGAATTAAACTATATTGGTGTCCAGGGACAAAATAAGAGAGTATATTCATAATCTTTTAATTTTTTCTTTTTCAACTTATTTAGACTGCAAAATACCGGTGGCCTGTAACGTATGTTTTTTAAGGTGTGCAGTCCACAACATCAAGGAAGTGTATTTGTAACGCTTTGAAAATTACTAATAAAATGAAGCGTTACAAAACACTGGCCCTGTATTTTACAGGTATAACGACACTTACAACCGTACCATTATGGGGTTCACTTTCAAGATGAACCCCATATTCCTCCCCGTACATAAGCTGAATTCGTCTATGTATGTTAAATAATCCTGTATGGTTTGTTTTATTACTTTCAGCGCTTAAAATATGTCTTATCTCCTCAAGGGTTTTCAAATTAATCCCCGAGCCATTATCGGAGCAGACAAGTATTAACTTGCCATCTTTCTTATACCCCCTTATCTCTACTTTTAAACTATCATTTCCATCAAATCCGTATTTAATAGAGTTTTCAATCATCGGCTGAATGGTTAATTTCGGAATAATGCACTGCTCTATTTCTTTTGAGATATAAATACGATATTGAAAACGCTTGTTAAAGCGGTGTCTTAATATACTCATATAATTTTTTGTATAAGCGATATCCTCTTTTACTACTACCTCCTCCTGCACATTATTGATGCTGTAACGCAATAATTTTGACAGATTGTAAATCATATTGCTTGCGGAAGAAGGATTTAATCTGCACATATACCTGATATTCTCTAATGTATTATATAAGAAATGGGGATTGAATTGTGTTTCCAACTGTTTTGTCTGTGAAGAAATCAACAGCCTTCCCATTTCCTCATTTGTTTCAATTTGTTTCTTTAAACTATCCAGCATCAGATTGTAGGATTCACCAATAATCTCAAATTCATCATTACTTGATATATCTATATAAGTATCCAGATTCCCTTCTTTTACTTTTTCAAACGCCCGTATTATTTCATATATATCTTTGGTTTTTTTTGCGGCCATTTGTTTTGTACTAATGAACACCGCTATAATCATCATGGAAAAAACAATGAACAAAACCGCACTTATAGCCCGGAACATATATGATTGGCTGCTTAGGGAAGAAATTGAATGTATTTGTATCTGATTGTTTAAAATAGAGGTCGTAGTAATATAATAACTCCCCAGATTATTTTTGATGTAATCATCTTCTCCTTCATTATTCCTGTAAAACCGATTCAGATTGTCCAGAAAACTATAATTGTTTGTTGCATATACCCAGCCAAATTCATCGGTGATAATAGTCTGGGATTCCAGGGAGGCAATTTTTGTTGTGAATTCCCTGCTATCCATAACTAAGATGATATAACCTTCATTTTTTTTCTCCCCTATTATGGCCTTGCCTATAAGAAGCCTCATAGAATGTGAACTCTCTCCTTCAACAACCTTTAACGCTATTTCGTCGGGCTGGTGAGTCATCTTTCTTACTATGCCCCAGTTTTCATAATAATTACCGTCAAGATAGCTTGGAATGCTCCTTGTTGAAGAGATCACAGGTTTAAATTCATTATCAAAAACATATAAATTTGCTCTTCTGCCGAGACTATTTGCAATTTTATATATGCTTTCAAATATTTCAACTCTTGTGTTTATATCAATCGGATCATCCAGAATATTTTTATGAACCGCAAAATATTTGGCCCTTTCCATATACGAAGTGATGGCTGTTTCCAGATCAGCGGCTATAACCCGGTTATCTATTTTTGTAATTTCTTCCAAAGAATACCGCCATGCACCCCAGAATACAAAAAGGCAAATAAAAGTTATAAGCAAAACAGGTATGATTGCATAAAGCAAAAAAATCCGTCGGATATTATTCTTAAAGTAACTCTGCTTATTCTCCACCCAATTATACCTACCTAACAATATTTATAGCATCACTTCTTTTTTACCAGATAATTTGAAAAATATCAATAATGAAATAATTGTTGTTAAGGTTAAAATAGTTGAAAGTGCAGCGGCCGTTCCGTAACTGGCGCGGATAACCTCCGTATAAATGGAAACGGACATGGTGCGGGTGGCGCCGGTATAAAGTATAATGGAAGCGCTTAATTCGTTGATTATTGTTATCCAGCTCAAAATCGCTCCGGAAAAAACTCCGGGCAGCATCATAATAACCGTTACTTTAAAGAATGATTTAAGTGGAGAATCACCAAGGCTTATTGAAGCTTCTTCCATACTTGGACTTATTTGATACAGAATTGCCGCACTGGAACGCAATGTGTAAGGCAAACGCCGGATTACAAAAGCAATAATAATAATAATTGCGGTGCCGCTTAACAGCACAGGCTTTTTATTAAAGGAAAGAAGCAGAGTAATACCAAGTACCGAGCCCGGAATAATATAAGGGAACATTGTCATCGTATCAACAACATTAGTGAGCCAGTTTCTTCTTCTGATTGTAACATAGGCAATAAGTATGGCCAGCAGTATGACGATTAAAATTGCAATCAGGCCGAAAATATATGTATTTGTAATCGCTCTGCCCAAGTTGCTGAAAACTGTTTTATAGCTTCTTAATGAGAACCCGTTTGTAAATATGGCACCGCTGGTTGCTTTAAAGGACGTATAGATTACGGTGACTTGCGGTATTATAGCTAAAGAAACTATAAAATATATGCATATATGCAGAAACACATTTTTCGCTCCATTCAGGTTTTTTGCTCTGATAGGTCTCAATGAACTCATGGTAAATGACTTCTTGTTTACAATATACTTTTGTCCGATAAACATGAGAGCAGTTATCAGAACCATGATGACTGCCAGGGCGGCAGCGAAATTTGCCTGGCCTCCCATCTCGCTTATAAACTCACTGTAAATAAGTACAGGCATGACCACATAACCCTCACCAATAAGCATTGGTGTACCGAAATCGGCCAGTGCATTCATAAAAACTAATAAGGAGCCCGCTAAAATTGTAGGAGTAATCAACGGCAGAATTACAGTCGTTACTTTTTTGAACCCGCTGCACCCCAAACTTTCGGCAGCTTCACCCAGCGAAGCATCTACCTTCTTCAGGGCGCCTGCAGTATACAGATATATAAATGGAAAGAGCTTCAGGGTCAATACAAGCAATATACCTCCGAATCCATATATGGACGGTGTGGTAATGCCAAAGGTATTAGAAAAGAATTTAGTTAAAATACCGCTGCGGCCTGCGAGAAGAATCCATGAGTAGGCACCTATAAACGGCGGAGAAAGCATGGATATAATAATCAAAATATCAACCAGACCTCTGCCTTTTATTTTATAAACAGTCGTAAAATAAGCCAGGGGAGCACCAATAAGAATAGCTGATACCGTTGTGCAGGTTGTTACTGCGAAGCTTCGCCATAAAGCCCTCATGTAGTACTTTTTTGAAAAAAACTTTGCAAAGTTAACCATAGTAAGCTCATGTGTCTGTGTATGCCTGAAACCGCTTGCAAATAGCGATAGAAGCGGATAGGCAAGGAAGATAATAAACAGGAATACTATTATAATTGTGGTGATGCTCCAAAAATCCGATTTGAAGCGGCGCTTTCTATTCACTTTCTGCCACCTCCTGAACTAAACTTTTTTGCCCGTCGTCGGTGAAAACATTAATTTTAAATCCCGATGGCTTTAGTATTAATGTTTCTCCGACAGAAAATATCCTGCTTGCCTGTCCTACATCCTGCGAAAATTCAATGGATGGCTGGTTGTCAAGGGCCATGCATTCAAGGCATTCCAATTCATAATTTGTGGTTCTTCCCAAAAAGGTTCGGTTTTTAATTTTAACCTTTAATCCCTCGTTGCTCAAACTGAACTCTTCGGGTCGCACAGATAGTATTACTTTCTGCCCTTCTTTAAAATCCTGTGACAGATTTGTCATATAGGTTTTATAATTATTAATGAACTTAACGAAAGTTCCTTTATCATCCTGGCCTATAATTCCATGAAATAAATTAGAGTGACCTATAAAGGTAGAAACAAACACATTGTCTGGCCTGGTATATATGTACTCCGGAGTACCTATCTGTTGTATTACGCCCTCATTCATAACGGCGATTCTATCCGAGATTGCAAGTGCTTCTTCCTGATCGTGTGTTACATATACGGTTGTTATACCAACTTGCTTCTGTATGTCCCGAATTGCAGCTCTCATCTCTATTCTTAGTTTTGCATCCAAATTGGAAAGCGGTTCATCCATAAGAAGTACTCTTGGATGAATAACAATCGCCCTGGACAGGGCAACCCGCTGCTGTTGTCCTCCGGATAGTTTTTCCGGAAGCCGGTTTTCATATTCCTTGATTTTAACAGCCTCTAATATTTTATCTACTTTTTCCTTTATTTCCTTGCGATTCACTTTTCTTATTTTTAAGCCATATTCAACGTTTTGTCGCACTGTCAAGTGAGGAAATATAGCATAGTTTTGAAATACCATGCCAATATTTCTTTTATGTGCGGGAATATTGTTTATTACCTGATCATTAATCTTAATCTCTCCGCTCTCTATACTGTTAAAACCGGCTATCATACGCAGCAGGGTTGTTTTTCCGCAGCCGGAGGGTCCTAAAAGAGTAAAAAACTCTCCATTTTTGATATAAGCCGAAAGACCCGGAATTATTGTCAAACCGTCAAATATTTTTACAACATTTTCAATGCTAATGGTGTCACTCATAGCCGTTTACTCCTTTGCCATCATTTTCTGGGTACCATTTGTCTGAAAAAGCCCACAACAGAGTTGCGAGCTTTTTCACTAAAATCTGTTTAGTCCAATTTATTGAACTTACCTTTAATAGCTTGTGAAGATATCCAGAAATTTCTCAATCCACTCAGTCTTTTTAGTAAGAACTACTTCCTCTTCATCAAAGATGATATTAATGTCTTCCTTTTGAGTTAAGTAACTTGGAGCCGGCACGTCAGTTCTTACCGAACGGCGGTTTAGCTGCTCGACAATAATTGTCTGCGCATCTTTACCTGTTACAAAATCAATAAAATTTTTCGCATTATCCATGTTTTTTGCATCTTTAATTATGTATACGCCATCTGCTTTGGAAATAACCCCTTCTTCCATATAGACCAGTTTGACCGGTGCTCCGTCAGATACATATTTGGCTCCGCCTTCTTCAAAAGTAAGGCCAACGACATATTCACCATCGGCCACACCTTTATATACCGCTGAAGATCCGCTTAATAACTTACCGTCAAGGTTTTTGCATAATTCATGAACATAATCCCATCCGTTTTCCGGATCGCCGTTGCCCATGGCATAGAGCATATTAATTAGGTGTTCATAGGATGATGATGATTTGGAAGGATCGCAGTGGGCTATTTTCCCTTTTAATTCAGGTTTGAGTAAATCCGCATAGCCTTTCACTTCAATGTCACCGATAAGATCGGTATTTATCATAAGCACACTTGGGATGTCTGTAAATCTGGTAAGGGGTCCCTCTGTGTTTTTCATGGCTTCCTGTACATATGGTTCGTTAGCCGATTGATAATTTTCGAATAATTGCATTTGAGGCTTCATCGTTGAAAGTGAACCGCCCCAGAAAATATCACCTAGGGGATTTCCCTGTTCAGATTCAACTCTTTTAAGAAGCTCTCCTGTTCCTGCTGCAATAACTTCAACTTTAATTCCTGTTTGCGATTCGAATTCACTTACCAAGGGGTTAATAAACGCAAGTGGATGCGGACAATAAATAACCAAATTGCCGGATGCTTTTGAGGTAGTAGGCTCAGTTAGTGTACTTCCCGCTGAGTCACCGCTTGAACTATCCGCTGTAGTCGGCTGTTGTGTTGGGATGCTTACGCAGGCGGCCAGTCCCATAATTATGCATAGAACCAATAACACTGATAAAACCTTTTTCATTTAAAAACCTCCTATAACTATTAATTTATAGACATTATATAATATGTTGTATTTTTGAATAAACCTAAATTTCAGTATAATTATCTTAAAAAATGAAGTATATACCTGTGATTTCAGAATAATTAACCCTTTCTAAAGCTTAAATTGATTAATGATATCGCTAAGCTCCTTTGAAAATTGATTTAAATCATTGGAGTTATTTACAATATCGTTTAAAGAATTATCCTGTTGTTCGACTGCGGACAGTGTTTGCTCAATGCTTGCGGAAGTCTCTTCCGATATGGCTGAAATATGTTCCAATGATTCTTTAACGCTGTTACTTCTATTTTGAATGATATCTAAATTTTTATCAATTAACTGAGCTTTACTCTCAATCAGATTGGCTTCGTTATTTACTTGTTGGAATTTTTCCCATGTTATTTTTATCATTTTAGTACCCTCTGTTGCTTCGTGATAGCTTTCCTCAAGAGTCTGGCATACGTTTTTAGTTTCATCCTGAAGATCCTTAATAATAGCTTCTATATCCAATAACGATTCACTTACCTGCTTTGACAATTTCCCTATTTCTCCTGCGACAACCGCAAACCCTTTTCCTGCCTCTCCTGCTCTTGCCGCCTCTATTGACGCGTTCAGCGAAAGGAGGTTTGTTTGAGCGGATATATTATTAATTACATCAATCAGGGAAGATATATTCTTAGAATGAGCCTCCAGTTTATGTATCATATCAACAGATATTTTTACAATTGAATCTATTTTCTCCATGCTCTTGGTTGTGTTTGCCATTATTCCATATCCCTCGTCGGATAAAATATATAATTGTGCTGTAGCTTTGGTTAATTCACTGCTTTGATTATTGATATCAATGATT